>JAFUPE010000046.1 GCA_017481395.1 Ruminococcus sp.
CGCCTGAAAGCTCAATCTTAGCCTTTTCTGCGGCTTCCTTAAGTCTCTGCATAGCCATAGAGTCATTACTTAAATCAACGCCTGACTCTGTCTTATAAGAAGTAACAATCCAGTTGATAATTCTCTGGTCGAAGTCATCGCCGCCGAGACGGTTGTTACCTGCTGTAGCAAGAACCTCCTGAACACCGTCGCCCATTTCGATAATGGAAACGTCGAATGTACCGCCGCCAAGGTCGTAAACAAGAACCTTCTGGTCGTTTTCTTTGTCAATACCATAAGAAAGAGCAGCCGCGGTAGGCTCGTTGATAATTCTCTTAACGTCTAAGCCTGCAATTTTACCTGCGTCCTTTGTAGCCTGACGCTGTGCGTCTGTAAAGTATGCGGGAACTGTAATAACTGCAGAGGTTACTGTCTCGCCGAGGTAAGCCTCAGCATCAGCCTTAAGCTTCTGGAGAATCATTGCTGAAATCTCCTGAGGAGTGTAAGCTTTGCCATTAATGTTTACCTTGTAGTCGGTACCCATTTCTCTTTTGATAGAAGCAACTGTGCCTTTGGGGTTTGTAATTGCCTGACGCTTTGCAACCTGACCAACGAGTCTTTCGCCGTTAGCCGCAAAAGCTACTACAGAGGGAGTTGTTCTTGCGCCTTCTGCGTTAGCAATAACTACAGGCTCGCCGCCTTCGATAACTGCTACGCAGGAGTTAGTTGTACCTAAATCAATACCAATTGTCTTTGCCATAATAAATTTCCTCCAAATTAATTCAAATGTTTATATTAAGATGTTACTATCAGTTACAGTTTGCAACTACTACCATTGCAGGACGTATAACCTTGTCGCCGATTTTAAAGCCCTTCTGGAAAACTGCCGCTACGGCATTTTTCTCGAGGTCCGGGTTTTCGGTCATGGAAACCGCATTGTGGATTTCGGGGTTAAATTCGTCGCCAATCTCGCCGAAAGCCTTAACGTTAAGCTTATCAAGACAAGCGAAGAACTGATTTGAAATAAGCTCAATGCCCTTTGTGTCCGCCTCGGTATTCTGTGCGTTCATAGCAGCTACCAAACTGTCGGCTAAAGGTAAAAGCTCCTCGACAGCTTTTGCAGTAGCATCGGCATAGATGTTAAGCTTTTCCTGTTGTGTACGCTTGCGGTAGTTGTCATACTCGGCACGAAGGCGTAAGTACATATCCTTCTGATTTTCAAGCTCTTTAGTAAGCTTTTCCTCGGGGGACTCTTCTTTCACTTCGGTCTCAACTGCTTCGGCAGTCTCTACCTCTTCTAAGGTCTCCTGAGGATTTTCCTTTTTGGTTTTTTCCTTGCTCATATTTTCTCCTTCCTAATCAAATGATTTTAAGGTATTTTACATTTATACATCAACAAGCTCGTCAATTAAGCTTGAGACAATCTCTGCTGTGTATTTTACTAAGGAAATAAGCCGAGGGTAATCTGCTCTTAAGGGAGCAAACAAAGCTATCGAACCTGCAGGCGTGCCGCCTATGGTGTAGCGAAGGGTAATTGCCGAAACACCCGAAAGCTCGGGGTAACCGCTTTCTGCACCCATATATATGCGATTTTCCTTAGACTTGCCTAACAGCTTTGCCACGTTTTTGGTGTCATAAAGAAAGCTTATGGCACCTCGGGCACTTACAGGGTCAAGCTCAGGCATGAAAAGAAGCTTAGCCGTACCGCTTATGCAAAGTTCGGTAACCTGTGCCTTTTCGGCAATCTCCATTATAACAATAAGCACCTCGGGCAAAAACAAAGCCAATTCTTTAAAAGACGCCGCCAGAGTTTGCATAAAACCTCGGGTAATCTGCGAAAGCGGAGCACCGCCCAGAGCCTTATTTAATGTAAGGTCAAACATAGCGGTAATTTCCTCGGTTACAACAAAGCTTGTGCGGAAAAGCGAGCTTTTAACGTCACCTGCGGTCGTTACCACAATTGCCATAGCAGTATGCCTGCCAATACCTACAATGCGGATTCGGTGAATTCTGGCATCCTCAGAAGGAGGTGTGATGGTAACCGCCGCCATACCGCTTATTTCAGAAAGCACAGAGGACGCTTCCCGCAAAATTTTTTCGGGGGTGTCCCCTGCTTTTACAAGCCTTGCATCTATATAGTCCCTCAGCCTTGGCTCAATCGGCACAAAGGGCATCAGGTTATCTATATAATATCTGCAACCCTTAACCGTAGGAATTCGTCCTGCCGAGGTATGAGGCTGTGTAAGATAGCCGCCGGCGGTTAAATCTGCCATATCATTGCGTATTGTCGCTGACGAGCAGTTAAGCCCCTGAAGATTCATTAAAGCTTTTGAACCCACAGGCTCGCCTGTTACAAGAAAGCTTTCAACAATCGCCCTTAGTATTTTCTTTTTTCTGTCAGCAAGCACTGTGTGTCACCTGCCTTTTTAATAATTAGCACTCTCACCTGTCGAGTGCTAACTCTGTATATAATTTACACCCTAAACCAGAATTTGTCAAGAGCAATTTGCGTATCTACTGTAAAAATTATGTGAACATCTATCGGCTCTTGTGGCATAATGTATTACATCTACCAATATATAGTGGTAATAAGAGGCAAAACAAGGAAAATAAAAAAATTTCGCTTTAAATTCAACAAAATGCTTGCATTTTTTAAAAAATAATGTTATTATAACCAATGCATAATCGCGTAACCAGTGCATATTCGCATATAATAAGGAGGTGAGACAATGCCAAACATTAAATCAG
>JAFUPE010000047.1 GCA_017481395.1 Ruminococcus sp.
CGTAATATTATCCAAATCAAAATTAAGCTCGTTACCCTGAAAAATATGGTTATCTATAACAGCAGATAAGAGATTATTAGCTGCCGTTAACGCATGCATATCTCCGGTAAAATGAAGGTTTATATCCTCCATAGGTAAAACCTGACTGTAACCGCCGCCTGCGGCACCGCCTTTGACACCGAAAACAGGACCCAAGGAAGGCTCACGTAAAGCGATAATCGCCTTTTTGCCGATTTTAGCCATAGCCTGACCTAATCCGCAGGTAGTAGTTGTTTTTCCTTCACCTGCAGGTGTGGGGTTAATAGCTGTTACAAGAATAAGCTTTGCATCAGGATTATTCTTTACTCTGTCTGCAAGCTCGTCTGAAAGCTTTGCCTTGTATTTGCCGTAAAGCTCAAGCTCGTCAGTTGTAATGTCAAGCTGTGCTGCAATGTCTGCAATAGGTGTAAGAGTAGTCTGCTGGGCAATTTGAATGTCAGAAAGCATAAAATCGGCTCCTTAATCTATAATTGTCATTTAAAAAAAGTTATTAATATTATAGCAGATAATTTTTTTATCTGCAACACTTCAAAACAGGTTTTACGACAATATTTATTGAAATTAAGGCTTGGTTTTCGATATTATAAACAAAAAATTCTGCCTGCCGCATTTGGTCTTGATATTTGCCTATTATTTAGATATAATATTATTCTGCAAAAAGAAAGGCGGTGAAAGCTCTGAAAAAGATTTTTCATGCTATTGGCGACTACTTTATAAACACCGATAAGATTTTGTGGTTTTTGGTAATATGCTGTACGGTGTACAGTGCATTTTTGCTTTCATCTGTTGAGAGAGCAGGCGGAAGCTTTGTAAAAACTCAGGTTATTGCGGCTGTTATAGGAATACTAATTGCCATTATTATTTCAGTTATTGATTACGAATATATTGCTCGCTACTGGTGGGCGTTGGCTATACTTTCTTTGGGGCTATTTATGGCGGTGTTTCTGTTTGGTATGACGGTATCGGGTACTGACGACACAGCGTGGATACGACTTCCCGGCGGACTTACCTTTCAGCCTTCGGAGGTTGTAAAGATATTCTTTATTATAACCTTTGCAAAGCATCTTGATGTACTTAAAACAAAAAATAAGCTTAAAACCTTTTTAGGTGTTATCAGCTTGCTTTTACATGGTGCTGTACCTATACTGATTATCCATATTCAGGGTGATGACGGTTCTGCACTTATATTCTTCTTTATTATGCTTGTAATGGCAGTTGTGGCAGGTGTACAGGGCAGATACTTTATAATTTTAGGCTCAGCTTTGGCAATAGGACTTCCCTTGTTGTGGAACTTTTTCCTTAATGATGAGCACAGAAATAGAATTTTAGCTTTGTTCGACCTCGACTCTAATGCTCTTACTACTTACGGCTATCAGCAATACCAAAGTAAAGTTTCCATAGCCTCCGGCGAGCTTACAGGCTACGGTTTAGGTAAGGGATACAGAACAGGTGTAGGCTTTGTACCCGAGCAGGAAAATGACTTTATCTTTTCTGTTGCAGGCGAAGAGCTTGGCTTTATTGGCACAATCCTTATACTTATGCTTTTGCTTTCTATTATTGCAAAAGTTTTCTTTATTGGAATTGACGCAAGAGACAGCTTAGGAAGATATATAGCTTTTGGTATGTTCGGACTTTTAGCGGCACAAACGATTATTAATATTGGCATGGTCGTTGGATTGCTTCCTGTAATCGGCATTACGCTTCCCTTTTTCAGTGCAGGAGGTACTTCGTCTATGTGTCTGTATTTCGGTGTGGGACTTATTCAGAGTGTTCATATGCATAAACAGAATAATGAGGTCATTAAGCTTAGCTACACCAGAAACGAAAGAATTAAAATTTAACATCAACACCCGATAAAGGTTTTTGCCTCTATCGGGTGTTATTTTATACAGTAACTATACTTATATTTTCAAATGGTATATCACAGACTTCAGAAACTGCATCTTTAATAATTAATGCAGACTTTTCATTCATCTCCCCCTCGGGAACTATAACCGTTACCGAACTGTCGCCGATTGAGCAAACACAGTCGGAAAATCCTTTTGCTGTTAAAGTGTTTTCTACGGTAATCTGATTCATAAGAAGCTCTTCAAGACTTGCAAGTTGAGCAAGGGCAGCTTCTTTAGAGTCTTCGTCGCTTTCTGTAAGAGACAAAGCTTCAAGTGCTATCCCCTTTGCCTCGTCAGCGGCTTTATCACGTTTAAGTCTTGCATTAGAAAAATAATTCTGCTGTTCTTTTGTAAGATTAGAAGCAAGGTTAAAATCGGTTTCGTCAACAGTTGCCGTTACATTGCTGTTTACGTAAGTAGCTTTACCAAGCTCCTTGGAATCTGTTTCGGGAGCTGCTGACATCTGCCAGTTTATGTAAACTGCTGCCCCCAATGCCAATACCAATGATGCCAGAACCACGTGTTTTCTTTGAATTTTCATATTATCCTCCGTTTATAATAGTTTACTGACTGAAATACTGCTTGTACTTACAGACAAAACAGTTGTAAGCATTTTTGTTATTTTTTCTTTTACAACAGGGTCATCCCCGCCTGTACAAGCAACTGCTACACCTCTGATTTTTGGTTCTAATATTTTAGTCAGAGTTTTATCATCATCAAGATAAATGTACTCATATGAGCTTTCGAGGGTTAAAAGCACCTGTGCCTCGCCTGTTCCTGCAATGTTTTCTATCATTGATACCAGCTGCTTGCTTAAATTTTCGCTATATGTTAAAGCTGAAAGCTGTGTTTCTTTATCGATATTCTCTTTTTCCGAAGTAAACTGTCCGCTTAAAAATATCAGTAAAATTGCGGCAAGACCAACGAAAACAAATATCATCCTTGCTTTGTCAGAGCTTAAGAACATCGTGAGTTTATCTTTACTTAACTTTTTCATTACTGCTCCTTGATTATTACCTTTGGTGTTACCCGCAAATCAGCTTCTATGATTTCTTCTATTTTGTTTTTATAAAGCTCTTTGCTGTTATCTATATATATGATTATATCGGTTATATTTATTACTGAATTCTCGTTGCTGTTTACCGTAACCTTTACAAGCTCAGGCTTTATATCCTCGGCAGAAAGAAGATTTAAGATATACTCTGCCATATAGTCGCCTGTAGTCTTTAAAACCGAAGCTTTAACGGTGTTATCTATATCCTCTGTATTCTCATATGCCGAAGAAGTATCCGAAGATATTTTTATAACGTCTGCAATTTCCTTAAAGCAAGTAACCATACATATAAGTATAAAAAGACTTAATACAAGCCGCAGAACTTTTTCGCTGTTACCAACCGGCGCAAGAAATTTTATAAGAGTACAGGCAAACAACGAACAGCATAAAACCGTTACGGCAGTTGTTATGCCCGTCATGAGGCACCTCCTATGGTCATAATCAGTGCTGTTGTGATTATAAACAAAGCTATGATACAGAATATAACCGACAGAAGCAGAGAAAGCACCGTACTGATTGACGTTAACATAGACATTGGACTGTTAAGGTTTGTTGTTTCAGCAAAGGACTTGCACATATTCACTGTAAAAAGCCAAACCAAAAGTCTGATTATTACAGGGATAAACACGGTTACAATTGCTATAATTACAAATACGCCGACTCCGGATTTAAGTACACCAACGCTTCCGTGAACCGTTCGGTATGCCTCAGATAATGCTCCGCCTACAACCGGTACGAAAGACGACATAGTATACCTGAGAGCTCGAGAGGATATGTTATCTACCGATGACGAATATAAAGACTTAAGTGTCAGCAGTGCGGTAAATAACGTAAAGACAAATGACATTAACCATTTAATTGTTTTTGAGAAGAAATTAACCAAACCCGAAAGTTTTATATCCGGAACTATTGACGAGGAAATTCCCAAAGTAAGAAAACAACTTAAAAGCGGAGAAACCACTTTAGAAAACAGCTGTCCTACGCCCTCGGCGGCAAGCACCATCATTGTACAATAACCGCTTCCTGTAGCAGTTTGCCCCGAAGAAATAAGCACTGCTGTCATTACAGGAATAAACGAAAGCATAAAATCCGCGGCAATTTTTATGGAGCTTTCGGCAGTTTCTATGAGGTTACTTACAGGTAAAAGCAACACACAGGCAATGCACAGCGCAGATACAACCGATAAAACAGAAGAAAGCGCAGGATTGGAAACACTTTCAAAAACACCGCCGAAAGCCGCATACAACAAAAGTATAGCCAACACAACACAAACCGAGGGTAAAACTTCGCCAGCTTCATTACCTGCAGAATTTAACAGGTACACAACTATTTGGCTAAAGGATAAATTTTGCACCGTAGAAAAATCGCCGCTGTCAAGACCAATATCCTCTAAGGCTTCATTTACTTCATCAGGCAAGTTTTCACTTAAGGTATATGCACCTGATGCATTGCTTAAGTCTTCAAGAGTATCTGCTTTAACGTTAAAAGTTAATGATAAAATCAAAAGAAGACACATTAATAAGATTTTAGAAGTCCGTTTCATTTATCCTCCTGCAAGGTCGGTTACTATTGACAACAGCTCTGAAAACAGCGGCAGTGATGAAACGAGCACAAATATTTTTCCGCCGAAAAGAACAATATTCGACAGCGCGGCTTGTCCTGCATCTTTACAGGTATCACAGGTAAACTCTGTAAGAAAACAAATACCTACGCATTTTAAAAGCAGAGTAAGATACGTAGTGCTCATACCTGATGCAGAGAAAATTTCTTTTACGCCGCCTATAGCCTCAAGCAAAGCACCTGTAATATATGTCACCAGAATTGCCGAGGTGCAAATAGTAAGTATAAATGAATATTCGGCATTATTCTTTTTAAGGATTACTGCTAAAACAGAAGCAATAACACCTGCACTGCAAACTGTTACGGCACTCAAAAACCGAACACCCGCTTTATTGTTTCAAAAAGATTTGAAATTTCAGAAATTATCATCATCAATGCTACCACAAGGCCTGCTATAGTTGTAAGCAAAGCTTGCTCTTCCCTGCCGCTGCGTATTAAAAGCTGATTAAGAATTGCTACGATTATACCGATAGCGGCAATTTTAAAAATCATATCAACATCCATATAAACCTCAAACAATTAAAAGAGATATCGCACAGCCTAAAGAGAATCCTAACACTCTGTAAAGCTTAGACTTAGTACTTTCCTGCTCTTTAACATAATTAAGCCGTTCGGTAAATAACGTAGTGTATAGCTCAGTGTGGGCAATTTGACCCGTTACGTCGGTAGAGCCAAGTTGAGTTCCGAACTGAGTTAAAAGCTCTTTGTCGGATTCTGTTAGCGAAAAACTGTTACTGATTTTTCCAACGCTTTCTTCAAATGCCTTATCGAAGTGTGTATCGAAAGATAAGTTTTCAGAACTGAGAAGAGGAAAATCTTCAGCACACATACATTGCTCTACTACCCTTTTTGTGTCCATACCTCCGAAACAAATAAGAGTTTTAATTCGACTTATGGCACCAACTATTGCAGTCAGAGTTTTTCGCCGATTAGTAAGCTTAATAGAAAATGTGTTACCTATAAGCGTAGCCGAGATTATCAGTACAAGTGAAAATATCAGCTTAATCACGAAGCACATCTCCTACAGAAAGTATTCTTGAAATTCTGCCCGGTGTAATAGGGTTTGACAGAAAAGCTACAGCAGAAAATGCATTGGTGCCCAGTATATCTTTAGCA
>JAFUPE010000048.1 GCA_017481395.1 Ruminococcus sp.
GAAGCAGAAACCATAGCTACTGTTGCCATTGCCATAATCAGAGCTGCTGCAAGAACAACGCTGATTACCTTCTTTGTCTTAGACATAGTAAATTTCCTCCTTTAATTTTATGCTTTTATAAGCAATACAATTATAAAACAAGCATTTTTAAAAATCAAGTGTTTTTGCTTATTTTTTTGAATAAATTAAACTATATTTTGCGGTTTTTTTCGTCATGTATGACAAAATGTTGATTTTGTCTAATTCTGTAATATTCATGTAACCCCTAATTAAAAATTTGTTACCTATTTTCTGCAATTCGGAACGGAGAAATCCGTCCCTTACAATAGAACACCAAACTTCCGACAAATTGCAGTTACATACTGTTACCTAAAACAAAAACCCCGCCGTTCAGCGAGGTTTCAGTTATATTACAGTTTTTTCAAAGGCGGAACCGCCCTCGGGTGGCTAACCCGTGGCTAACGGGTTATACGGGGTAAATCTTCTGCTCGGCATCAAGCATATCGGGGTTTATACCAAGCTCAGAAGCCCTACGCTTTTTGAAGAAGTCGGCGGCTACCTTGGGGAACATTGCATAAGAGAGAACGTCCTCTTCCTGCTGAACGTACTGTGCGGCTTCAGCCTTGAGCTTATCAAGCTCGGGAGCAATAAGGTCGGCTGGACGGCAATCCACAGGAGTCATATCGCCGATAATCTTCTTTCTGAAGTCGGGGTCAATAGGCATTGGAGTTGTGCCGTACTTACCTGCAACCATATCCTTGAACTCGTTGGTGCACATTTTGTATCTTTCGCCTGTGATTACGTTGAACACAGCCTGAGTACCAACAATCTGAGACGAAGGAGTAACAATAGGAGGATAGCCTGAGACCTCACTAACTCTGGGAACTTCCATAAGCACCTCGGTAAGCTGGTCCTCTTTACCCGCCTGCTTAAGCTGAGAAAGAAGATTTGAAAGCATACCGCCGGGAACCTGATAAATAAGAGCATTTGCATCTGTTGCAAGCATCTTGGGGTCAAGAAGACCTGCCTTGATGTACTTGTCACGTAATGTCATAAAGTAATCTCTTACTTTTGTAAGAGCCACAAGGTCAATACCTGTGTCGTACTCGGTGCCTGCAAGTGCGGCTACCATAGACTCGGTAGGTGCGTGTGATGTACCAAGAGCCAATGGGCTTATAGCGGTGTCAATCATATCGGCACCAGCTTCGATACCCTTTAAGAGGCACATTGATGCAAGGCCTGAGGTGTAGTGAGTGTGCACCTGTAAGGGAAGGTCTACTTCCTTTTTAATAGCTTTAACAAGCTTTTCGGTGTTATAGGGAGTTAAAAGAGCCGCCATATCCTTGATGCAGATAGTGTCTGCACCTGCATCGGCAATACGCTTTGCGTACTCTACATAATATTCGTCGGTAAAAACAGGGCCTGTGGTGTAGCTGATAGCAACCTGAACCTCTGCTTTTTCCTTTTTAGCGGCGTTGATAGCACTCTTAAGGTTTTTGATGTCATTAAGAGCATCGAAAATTCTTAAAATGTCGATACCGTTTGCAACACTTCTCTGAACGAAATACTCAAGCACATCGTCAGCATAGTGGCGGTAGCCAAGCATATTCTGACCGCGGAAAAGCATCTGAAGCTTTGTATTGGGGCAGTTGTCGCGGATAGTACGAAGTCTCTGCCAAGGGTCTTCGTTTAAAAAGCGAAGACAGGAGTCGAATGTTGCACCGCCCCAGCACTCTAATGAGTAAAAGCCGATTTTGTCAAGCTCGGGGAGAATGGGAAGCATCTCATCAAGCGTCATACGAGTTGCCAAAAGAGACTGATGTGCGTCTCTTAAAGCGGTTTCGGTAATTTTAATTTTCTTAGCCATTGGGTTCACTCCTTAAGAAAGAGTTACAATAGTTGCACCTGTCTCAACTGTTGCACCATTTGATACGTCAACACTTGAAACTGTGCCGTCCTGAGGAGCAGGAATTTCGTTTTCCATCTTCATAGCCTCTAAAACTGCAACTGTGTCGCCCTTCTTAACCTGCTGACCAACGGAAACCTTAACAGAAAGGAT
This sequence comes from Ruminococcus sp., assembly GCA_017481395.1. The sequence goes on from JAFUPE010000048.1 coordinate 2,060, forward strand.
TGTACCGGGCATAGGAGCAGCTACCTTTACAGAGCCCTGTGTGCCTGCAGGCTTAGGAGCCTCTGCAGGAGCAGCAGGAGCTGCGGGTGCGGCTGCAGGAGCTGCTACGGGAGCAGGAGCTGCGGCACGAGGAGCAGAAGAACCGCTTACTTCTTCAACCTGAACGTCATAAGAAACACCATTTACTGTGATAATAAGATTTTTCATTTCAATTTACCTCCGTAAGAGTAAGTAATTTATTAATTAAACCGTAGTGTGCTTTTTGGGAAGTGCGGTTTCACGCTTTGAAGAAAGAATGTCAAGAGCACTTACGAGTCTTGCTCTTAAATTCTCTGCCGCTACTACGTCATTGATGTAGCCGTTCTTTGCGGCAGTTAGTGCAGAAAGCTCGGTTGATGCATACTCTGCAATAATCTCATTCTGGTCCTTAATGGGAACACACATTTTGTCGCCAAGCATAATATACGCAAAAGCTTCAGCCTTAATGGGAGAAACCACTGCACCGTCCAACGCCAACGTTGCATCAGCATTGCCTACCATTGCAAGGTACACAGCGCCCACAGCCTTACCTGTGATAACTGCAACCTTGGGAGTTGTAGCCTCGCTGTATGCAGAAAGAACCTTTTTAGCACCGCCTAAGCATTTGAAGCCTTCGGCGTCAACAGCAGTAACAACGGGAATTGAGAAAGCATCGCAGAACTTAACGAACTTGGTAATGTTCTTAACGTCGGTCTTCTCTAAAACCTTACCTTTAGTCTCAACAACACCTACAACGTTGCCCTCAAGACGTGCAAAATACACAGCACTTGCTTCACTGCCCTTATAAAGCTCAAGGGTTGTGTTGGCATCAAATGATGACATAAAATCAGTTGCAAAATTCACCTCAACATCTAAAGCAGATGGAGTTAAAGCTAAGTTATTGGAGGGCAGATATGTAACAAGAGCCTTTGCAGCATCAATTGCACTTACCTCGTCTTTTTCGCAAATAGCACCACAATTGCAGGGCTTTGCGTTTGCATCCAGAGAAATTACTGCATCCTCGGTTTTAATAACAAAATCAGCATTGGACGCTAAAAGTGCAGTTGTGCCAACACAGTTGCCGAGCACTACTGAAACCTGAGGAACAACGCCGGAAAGCTTTGAAGAAAGCGAAAGAAGCCCGCCAAGAGCATCCAAAAGCATATTACCCTCTGCAAGTCTTGCACCCTTACTATTGTAGAAGCCCACAACAGGAGCACCGATTTTAAGTGCAAGCTCATAAATGTAGGTAAGCTTTTTAGCCTGAGCTGTGCTCATTGCACCATCTGCCTCGGTAATGTCCTGACAGAAGGCACAAACTGCCATACCGTCAACATAGCCGTAACCGCAAACAGCCTCTGCAAGTGAAGCTTCACCGTATTGGGCATTTACCTCGGTAAATACACCGCCGTCGAAAAACTGCTCAAGGATAGCAACCGCCTTGTTATCGGCAGAGCGAGCCTTGACATTGTTGTTGTTTTCAATGCTCATAAAAAACCTCCGTTAGAGTATGAATTAAGCATAAATCCAAATTATATTATACTATCAAAATTTTATCTTTACAAGTGAATTTACATTAATTTTACAATGTTTTGTATTAATCTGTATCTTTTTTTGTGTTACAGCAACAGGTATTTGAGAAAAGCTTGTTGAGGTATAGTACCAAAAAGTCGCCACTATTTATAAACTCAAACTTTTTAAGCAAGTCAAAATACGACTTGTCCCTGACACAAAGCGACCAGCAATCTTTATTGAATGCATAAGAGCCTGCGGCACGAAGGAGAATTTCAACCAAACCAAGCTCGTTAGCATTAAGCGGAGCAAATTCTTTTCCCTCTTCCCTTTTTAAAGGCTTGTCTATAGAAAGGCTCATATCTAAAATTTCATATGTAGATTTGAAAGGAGCCATTGCGATAAAGCCGATTTCTTTTTCTTCTTCACGCATTATAAGGTAAGCGGCATTTTCTCGTCCGTACTGATTAATAAGCTCCTGACTATCTGTGGGTTTTACTGTAATCAATTATATCACCTTAATATTATCTTATATGTCTTGAGGGATTGGGGTCAGCAGTTAATTTCTTCACTTCATCTGCTGTCAAGTCACGCCAATCGCCCTGCTTAAGCATTCCGAGCTTTACCTGACCTATGGCTACTCTTTTAAGCCTTGCGACTTCAAGGCCGAGCATTTCGCACATACGTCTAATCTGGCGGTTTCTGCCCTCACGAAGTACTATTTCAAGAACGGTTCTGCCCTCTTCTTTTTTAACAACTCTTACCTCTGCCGGAGCAGTTTTTCTTCCGTCAAGCATCATACCTGTCTCGAAGGTAACAATCTGCTCCTCGGTAATACCCGGGCGGATTGTAACGCGGTAAACCTTGTAAATGTCCTTTTTAGGATGAGTAATAAGGTTTGCAAACTCGCCGTCATTAGTAAAAAGAAGCATACCCTCGCTGTCTTTATCAAGTCTGCCTACAGGATAAACTCGCTCAGGAATATCCTTAATAAGCTCGGCAACGCAACGTCTGCCACGCTCGTCGTTCATAGTTGTAATAAAGCCGCGGGGCTTGTGAAGCATAATATATCTGTGCTTGGGTTTCGCGGCGGCGGTGACACGCTTGCCGTTTACAAATACCTTATCCTTATAAGGGTCAACTTTGTCGCCGATTTGTGCGATTTTTCCGTTTACCTTTACAGAGCCCGCGTTTATCAGCTCCTCGCTTTTTCTTCTTGAGGCAACTCCGCAGTCTGCAAGCATTTTCTGAAGTCGTACTAAAGCCATATTTTTCAGTCCCTATTAAAAATTGCTGATATCAGCCTTATAAAAAAGTTAGGCTGAGGTTTTTCGTTGACGGAGTATGCAACCTTTAAGTCTGTTTCAGCGATTAAAGCTCCGTCCAAAGTATATGTAATTTTGCCAATCGTATCACCCTTATTTACGGGAGCAAAGACAAAATTTGGCAAATAAATATTTTTTTCAATGTCGTGTATACGGTTTGCAGGCACACTTACACTTAAAGCTTCGTCGGCACTTGCCGTAAAAAAGTCCTGCTCACCGCCCGAAAGCTTTATTTCAAAGGCTGTGCTTCTTTCGTCAAGCTTAACCTTTGTGTAAAGAGAAAAACCATACTCATACAGAGCCTTGTGGTCATTCCAATCGTCAGGGGCATTAAGGGTTACCGCAATAAGACTTACACCGTCCTTTTCGGCCGATGTTACCAAGCATCTGCCTGCGGCTTCGGTATAGCCTGTCTTGCCACCTGTGCAATAGCTGTAGCTTTTCAAAAGGCGGTTGTGATTGGCATAGGTAGTGCTTTTGTCCTCGGGATATACAAATTCCACCGTCTTTTCGGCGGAAGCCGAAAGCTCCTTAAAGCTCTCATTTTTCACAGCCTCAGCCATTAGAAGTGCCATATCATAGGCAGTTGAATAATGCTCCTCGTCGTCAAGTCCGCTTGGCGTTACGAAATGCGTATTATTCATTCTTATCGCTTTCGCCTTGTTGTTCATAAGCGTTGCAAAATTTTCGTAGCTTTTGCCTAAATAAAGGGCGGCGGCATTAGCGGCATCGTTACCAGACGCCATCATCATACCTGCGGCAAGGTCGGTAAGCCGCAGCTTGTCGCCTATCTTCAAATACATCGAACTGCCTTCGGCAATCATATCTTCGGTAAAGGTGACAACTGCGTTTTCTTTTTCAGCTTCTTCCAAAGCTAAAAGGGTAGTCATAATTTTTGTGGTGCTTGCCATTTTCAGCTTTTTGTTTTCACTGCTTGCAGACAGCACAACGCCTGTGTCAGCGTCAATAAGCACATGAGCCTCGGCAGATGTACCTACAGCGTAGGTATCAAAAGCACAAACAGAAAACATCACATAAAAGCATATAATAACAGCACACAGTTTTTTCATAAAAACACCCCTGTAAAGCCCTGTCGTCAATCTGACGGCAGGGCAGTGAAATATCTGCTTCGCAATTTTATATTACACTGTAAAAGATATGCAGGGGTATATTATTTATTACTCAGAAAAATCAAAAAATCTCGTCATCTGCGATTTCGGCAGCTTCCTTAGACTCTTTTTTGTCCTTGTTGAAAAGCTCCTTAACCTTGTCAAACATCTCAGGAACCATGCCTACAATACGGTCAACAGGGCCGTCGTATTTATCAACAGAGATAAACTTAACGTCACCTTTAAAAATGGAAAGAAAGCCTACAGGACGGATTGTAACACCTGCACCGCTTCCGCCGCCGAAAGCAGGCTGAGCGTTAGCTGTTTTGGGGCGGATATCAGAGCCGCCGGAAGCAAAGCCGTAGCTTACCTTTGACACAGGAATAATAACTGTGCCGTCGGGAGAAGTAATAGGATTGCCGATGATAGTATTAACATCCACCATCTGCTTGATTTTTTCTAAGGTTGTGTCCATAAGACCGTTAATAGGATGCTCGCTCATAATCAGTTCTCCTTTGCGTGTTTGGGATTTTTACCCAGAGTAATAAGCAGGTTTTCAGCCTCAACGCCATGCTCGGCAATTACCAGAATTGCCTTGGTGATTTTGATAGTCGCCAAAATATTGGCGTCAATTGAGGAGTCTGCCCCTTCGCTGAAATCCGCGTTTAAATTTACATTGTATTTTTTCACATCGTGAGCATTGCTTACAACAGCACCCACAATGGGATAAATAACAGAATTTGCGTAGCCGTAGATAATCGCCGTATCGGCGGCATCCTCGCCTACTATGTTCATATTAACATTAAGCTCTTTTATTGTTGCAACCTGAACAAAGCTTTTAAGTAAATTCCATGTGTTCTGAATACTCAGCTTCAAAACCTCAAGAAAACCTGTGACACCCTTGTTTTCAAGTATTCCCTCTAAGGTCGCGTCATCGTCATACTTAAGCTTTTTGCCTTTTTTTAAGAGCTTTTCTTCTTTTAAATACTTATTGGACTCTTCATCTGGCAAAAGCACATATTTAAACCAAAGATAATGCACCGAAAGCCTGACTTTGTTATCAGAGTCGCTGAAAGATGCTTTGATAACAAGGGGTATATTAAGAAGCCCTATAATAAGAGCCACAAAGGCAAGTACCCCAAGTATTATATATAAAGCTACCAAGGTACTACCCCCTGTGCAACAAAGCGGTGTTGCAGCGATATATCGCTTCGCTTTGGATTTATAAAAAAATCACTCGCCCAC
>JAFUPE010000049.1 GCA_017481395.1 Ruminococcus sp.
ATGAGCCTTCAGGACCCCACAAAGAAGATGAGCAAATCCGACGAAAACGTAAATGCTTGCGTATCTCTCCTTGATTCTCCCGATGTTATCCTCAAGAAATTCAAGCGTGCAGTTACCGACAGCGAAGCACGTGTTGCTTACGGCGAGGGCAAAGACGGCATCAACAACCTTATGGGTATTTACTCTGTTGTTACAGGCAAGACTATGGAAGAAATCGAGAATGAGTTTGCAGGCAAGGGCTACGGCGACTTTAAGGTAGCCGTTGGCGAAGCAGTTATTGAGGAGCTCAGACCCATCAGAGAAAGATACGAAAAGCTCATTGCCGACAAGGCATATCTTGAGGAATCTTACCGCAAGGGTGCCGAAATTGCCGAGCGTATGGCTCAGCGTACCCTTGACAAAGCAATGAAGAAAATCGGCTTTATTCACAAATAACAGGTTAGCCACCTGAAGGCAATTCCGCCTTTTAACAAAACATATTTGGAGGATTACTCCAATCAACGGCGGGTATATTAAATAAATTTTATACTCACACAAAATATAAAACAAAAAGAGAGAACACCACGGACACTAACCGTTTTGTTCTCTCTTTCTTAATATATAATGTTTTGTTTCGTGGGGCGGTTTCTTACACCTCAGTAAAATCCTTTATCTCAATAATAGCTTTCTCGCTTTTTATACCACCGACTGCCACAAAGTCCATTCCTGCATTTTCAGCGGCTTTAAGTCCTGCGGCTGAATCCTCAAATACGAGGCAGTTTTTAGCCTCAACTCCTAAAAGCTCTGCGGCTTTTAAAAACACCGCAGGGTCAGGCTTTTTGGGTAAGCCTAAGTTACCATCGGCAACAACTGAGAAATACTTTGTAAGCCCAACCTTTTGAAGGAGTTCTGTGGTGGTAGAAGCCGAAGACGCTACGGCGATTTTCTTATTATCATTTTTAAGCTTAATAAGAAAATCTTCAACACCCTTTATCAGCAAGCTTTTATCAACGCTTTTGCAAAGCTCTTTGAAATATGTGTCTTTGATTTCGCAGATTTTAAGGGCTTCTTCTTCGCTTATTTCCCTGCCGATTTTTGTGGCAAAAGTGTTTACAATATGTTTTCTGCCCGTGCTTTTAAGAGGCAGGTATTCTTCTTCGGTCAAGGTATCGCCCAAAAGGGAAAAGCCTTTATTCCACGCCTTAAAATGCAGACTTTCGGTGTCCATTACCACGCCGTCAAAGTCAAAAATAAAGGCTTTGTATTTGTTAATGTCTATCATAATTACCTCATAAGGATAATTTTAAACCCCGCCGTTTTTGAAACTGCGGGGTTAAATCTTGTTTTTCAAAGGCGGATTTGCCCTCAGGGTGGCTAACCCTGATTAATAGAGGTCGCCGAGGAATGCGGCACCGATAAGGCCTGCATCATTACCAAGGCTTGCCTTGCAAACAATTGTCTGCTTGGGGTTGTGCTTTGTGTAACGCTCTTTCTCGATAATAGCTCTTAAGGGAGCAAGCAAGGTTTCGCCCTCATTTGAAACACCACCGCCGATGCAAAGCACGTCAGGCTGGAAGATGTTGATAGCATTGATAATACCGCAAGCAAGGTAGCCTAAGTACTCGTCAACTACAGCCTTACCGCTGTTATCACCTGCACGCATAGCATCAAAAGCAGTTCTGCCGTCAACCTTATTTATGTCACCGTCAACTGACTTGAGCATATAAGAGAAGTCAGGCTTTTCCTTTAAAATAGCCTCTTTTGTCATATTGATAAGACCTGTTGCAGAAGCGTAAGCCTCCCAGCAGCCACATCTGCCGCAAGCACACTCTTTGCCGTCTTTAACAATTACCATGTGACCCATCTCAGCACCTGCGTAGTTAGAGCCACTGTAGATTTTGCCGTCGATAATAATACCGCCGCCAACACCTGTACCGATGGTAATAGCGATTGCATTCTTAGCACCCTTTGCAGAACCTGCAAGGTACTCGCCGTAAGCAGCAGCGTTTGCGTCATTTTCTATAATAACCTTTTTGCCGTTAAGGCGTTCCTGCATCATACTGGTAACTGCCCAGTTGTGGAAGAAAAGGTTAGCGGAGTACTCGATAATACCGGTTTCAGGGTTAACCGCACCGGGAACACCGATACCTACGGAATCGATATCATCAAGGGTAATACCTGCCTCGGCAATAGCGGCTAAAGCAACCTCTGCCATAGAATCGCAGATTTCAGCCTCGGGTCGAGGAACAGCAGTTTTGCACTGTGCCTTTGCAACGATTTCGTAATTCTCATTAACAACACCGGCAACAATATTTGTGCCGCCAAGGTCAATACCAAGTCTGTACATAAAAAATCCTTCTTTCAGTTTGTAATACTTTCCGTACATTCAAGGGGCGATTAAGCAACCCTCATACACTGTAAGTATACCACAGCCAATCCCCATTATAAAGGGGAATTTTAAAGTTTTCACTATTATTTTAATTACAAAAATGTAATTTTAACAAAAATCGCAAATTAGTATTCGGGAGCATTCGCGAGCATTTTAAAGCATTTTAAAGAAGTAGGTATAGTAAATTAAATTTTTTCAAAAAAGGTGTTGACTTTATTTTTCGGCTATGTTATTATACTGAGGCACGAAAAATGAAAAATATCAGGAGGTTATTTGCTATGTCAACTTTTATGGCTAAAAAAGGCGAAATCGACCGCAAGTGGTATGTAATAGATGCAGCCGGCAAGCCCCTCGGTAAGGTTGCTGCTCAGGCAGCTACATTGCTCCGTGGCAAGCACAAGGTTACTTTTACTCCCCACGTTGACTGCGGCGACCATGTTGTTATCATCAACTGCAAGGATGTAGTTCTTACAGGTAACAAGCTCACTCAGAAAAAGTGGTACAGACACACAGGCTACGTTGGTCACCTTAAGGAAACTGACTATAAGACTCTTATGGCTACAAAGCCCGAGAAGGCTATGGAGCTTGCAGTTAAGGGTATGATTCCCTCTAACTCTTTAGGCAGAGATC
>JAFUPE010000050.1 GCA_017481395.1 Ruminococcus sp.
CTACCGTCCCCAGTTCTACTTCAGAACAACAGACGTTACAGGTACAATCAGCCTCCCCGAGGGCACAGAGATGTGCATGCCTGGCGATAACGTTGAGATGGATGTTGAGCTTATCACACCTATCGCTATCGAAGTAGGTCTTCGTTTCGCTATCCGTGAGGGTGGTAGAACAGTTGGTTCAGGCGCAGTTATCGCTATCAACGAGTAATTTCAGTAACTTAGGGTATTTATCCTGATTACGAAATCCAATATCTAAGCTTTAAAGCGGCTATCCATTCGGATAGCCGCTTTTTTTGTTAGTCACGGTTGGCGGTTCGCCTTTGGATAGGTTAAGTTTAGAGAAACGCAGATCAATAGCGGATTGTATTTTAATTATCTATTGCTTTTTCACGTAAAATAGTGTATTGTATATCTATACTTTAGAAAAGGAGAATTTAAAATGGCTGAAGATATGATTAAAGACACAGCCCCCGAGGAAGAAGAGGGCAGTATTATTGTTCTTGAAGACGACCTTGGCAACGAGGTAGAGTTCGAGTATCTTGACGTTGTTGACTACGAGGGCGACGAGTACCTTGTACTTATGCCCGTAGAAGAAGACGAAGAGGCAGAGGGCGAGGTTCTTATCCTCAAAATCGTTTCCATCGACGACGAGCACGAGACCTTTGAGGGTATCGAGGACGAAGAGCTTGTAGACGCTGTTTTCGAGGTTTTCAAAAACAAGTGGAAAGACCAGCTTGACTTTGCTGACTAATTAATAACAAATGAAAAAGACCCCTGCGGATTTTTATTTATCCGCAGGGGTTTTGTGTTTAAATATTGAATTTATTAAATAGGTTAAGCTTGTTAAATACCAGATAAAGCGGTATACCGAGTCCTAAGCAAGCAATAAACTCGCCAAGGCCTACTAACGCTCCCTGAATGAGAAAGCCTGTGAAGGTAAAGGCTCCCTCAACATAAAAAATTTCGATTTCCAATCCAATTATAATGGCATTGAAAATAACAGGCATAAGCAGGGTTAGCAGTGGGATTTTAAACAGCACTATATTCCGTAGGGCGTAGCCTGTAAGAGAGGCTAAAAATGTAGCAAGGGTGCCTAAAATAAGGTCGGTGGGGATAACGCCCACAGTCAGAAGATTTGTGACTAAGCATCCTACGGTAAGTCCCGGAATTGCCGCAGGGGTAAAGCATACCAGTACTGATAAAGCCTCGGCAATACGTACCTGAATTGCACCGGTGGCGGAGGAGGGCAAAATAAGCTCCTGCGCGTAGCACAGCACAACGTAAAGTGCCGCAATGAGCGAAGCCTCCACCAGAAAAACGGTGCGTTTTTTTCTCTTTTGCATATTAAGTTTTCCTTTCGTAGTTTTATTTTGGGTCAGGATTTTGCGAACTGACCGCCCAGTAAGGACTTGATTATTATATAACTTTTGTTTCCTGTTTGCAAGTGGTTATGTAGAAAATGAAATATTGCTTTGCAATATGAAATACGTCAATACGTATGAAATATCTTGCGATATGAAGTATTTGCCTTAAGCAAATATTGTGGTGGCACGCTTTGCGTGCGATTATAGTTTTATAATTATGTCAACACTTAATTCCCGCCGTAAATGAGGGGATATTTTAAATGAAATTATTAATAGGCGGAATCGCCTACCGTGGCAAACGGTCGTGGCAAACGGATGCAAAAATGCCGTCGGCGGTTAGCCAACGGCATTTCTGCAAGGATTTTTTGAAATTAACGTGAAAACGAAGTAAACAAAAGTTAAAATTTATGCAGTCTTTGTTTCCGATTCACCGAACAAGTCAAGTCTGAAGAGCTTTGACTCATCTTCCTTATTGTCACAAAGGATGTAAGCGTCGGTGATCTTGCCGCCCTCGATAAGCTTAGTTAAGCCAATGAGCTGACAAAGCTTGCTTTTAAGATTAAGGTGGTCGCCTTCTCTTGTTACGAGATAGACATTGCCTTTGCAAGTGTCGAGCACGGCGAGGAACTTAGCTACATCTATGTTGTGAAGATTAATGACAGATGTCATTATAGATTCCTCCTTTATAATATTTTCGTGCTGCCATTTACCATTTGGCATTATCCTTTGATTGGCAGACTAACGAACATTTGCTTTCCGCCAATATCAGGTGGACCTGACCTGATGCTTTCATTATAGCAGGATTTTCGTAAAAGTCAACAACAAAACTACTGTCTGCTTGTGCATAACGCCATATAGCATATAAACGTTGTATAGTAAATAGGGTGATAAATTGTATATTATAAACAAACGAAAACAACTTCCAAAATCATTCGACCAAGTTCCCTTAGTGACTTTGCACCGATTTTTTAATTATAAAAATAATAATTGTAGATTTTTTACAAATCGTTGGCAATTGCAGTTTTTTTGATTAAAACATATTCAGAAACCATATTTTATCCCTAATTTATCCTCAAAAAAGCCGTATTGATGTTTCTTCAAGTTTATGCTACAATTAAAATATATTTTAAAAAGGCGGTATTATTATGTTAAACGATTTTTATAAACAGTTTAAAAGCGGCACCGACATCCGCGGTGTAGCAAGTGAAGGTGTAGAGGGTCAGCCCGTTAACCTTACTGATGAGGTTGTACGCAATATGGCAGGCGGCTTTGCACGATTCTTAGGCAATAAATTAAGCAAAAAAATTACCGATATGAAGGTAGCAGTGGGCAGAGATTCCAGAATTTCGGGCGAAAGAATTGCAGGCATTGTTATCAGAACTCTTTCAGATTACGGCATTGAGGTTTACGACTGCGGTCTGGCAACTACTCCTTCAATGTTTATGACTACTGTTGAGTTAGGTTGCGATGCTGCGGTTCAGATTACTGCAAGCCATCATCCCTTTAACCGTAATGGTCTTAAGTTCTTTACACGTCAGGGCGGATTAGAGGGCTCTGACATTACCGAGATTTTAGAGTATGCTCAGGCAGGTCTTACTCCTCAGGATGCTCTTAACGGACTGATGAAGAAAGTCAACTTTATGGACAGATACGCAGAAATCCTCTGTGATATTATTAAAAAAGGCGTTAATGCTGAGGATTACGATATGCCTTTAAAGGGGCTGCACATCTGTGTTGACGCAGGTAATGGTGTTGGCGGCTTCTATGCCGACAAGGTGCTCAAAGTCCTTGGTGCCGATACCACCGGCTCACGCTACCTTGACCCCGACGGAATGTTCCCCAACCATGTACCCAACCCCGAGGATAAGGTGGCTATGGCGGCTATTTCACAGGCTGTAGTTGAAAGCGGTGCTGATTTAGGTGTAATTTTTGACACCGACGTTGACCGCGGTGCTGCAGTTGACAGCAAAGGTAATGAAATCAACCGCAACCGTCTTGTTGCATTAGCATCTGCTATTGCACTTGAGGGTAATGAGGGCGGCACAATCGTTACCGACTCTATTACTTCTGACGGGCTTAAGGAATTTATTGAAAAAACCTTAGGCGGCAAGCATTATCGTTACCGCAGAGGCTACAAGAATGTTATCGACAAGGCTCAGGAATTAGAGGCTCAGGGCATTTGCTGTCCCTTGGCTATTGAAACCTCAGGCCATGCCGCTATGAAAGAGAACTACTTCCTTGATGACGGTGCATACCTCTGCACAAAAATCATTATCAAGATGGCTCAGTTAAGAGCTGAGGGCAAGGATATTTCTGACCTTATTGCTGACCTTAAAGAGTGCAAAGAGGAAAAGGAAATCCGTATCAAGATTAAAGAGGCTGACTTTTCAGCATACGGCAAGAGTGTTATTGAAAAGCTTACAGCTTACGCGGAGGCTCAGGACGGTTGGTTTGTTGCTGACGACAACCGTGAGGGCATCAGAGTATCTTTCGGCGAAAATGACGGTGACGGTTGGTTCTTACTCAGACTTTCTGTTCACGACCCCATTATGCCTCTTAATATTGAGAGTAACTCTGAGGGCGGAGTAGAGGTTATCCTTAATAAGCTTATGGGATTTTTGAAAGAGTGCGAGGGTCTTGATATTTAAAGTAATAAGTAACAGTTAAGAAGTGCGGTTATATATTATTGATTTGCAGATAAACTTCCTTCCCTACAAATAAACGTCCAAAAATAATAAACCCGCCGTCAATGACGGTTACCTCTGAAAAATCCCTATACAAAGGCGATTTGCCCACCGTGGCAAGCGGTCGCAACTGTTAGTTGCGGCGTTTCAAACTAAAATGTATGGTCTTTTTTTGGTGTTTGGGGTAGTATTTGCCCGTACCAAAAAAATGAAAGACGAGGTTAAATTATGAACATTGAAACCGCAAACAGATTGTTACAGTATAGAAAGCAGGCAGGACTTTCTCAGGAAGAACTTGCAGAAAAAATCGGCGTTTCGCGTCAGGCTGTTTCTAAATGGGAGAGGAGCGAAGCATCCCCTGATACTGATAACTTAGTAACCTTAGCTGAGCTTTACGGAGTATCTTTGGATGAAATGCTGGGTCTTAAAACCGCTAAAGAAGAGCCCGAAGAAGCTTGGCCTGAAAAAGACGAGGTTCACGTAAGCTTTAAAGACGGAATCTGCATTAACTCAAAAGATGGCGACAGGGTGAACGTTTCCTTTAAAGATGGTGTACACATTGTGTCAAAAGGCGAGGAGAAGGTTCACGTTATTGGTGACGAGAAGTATTACGTTGACGATAAAGGTGAGCGTCATGAAATAAAGCCTGCCTATTACTTTTGGCTTTATATGCCTTTTCCTGTTATAATTACTGCACTTTTTCTCGGCTGGGGTTTTTCAGGAATCTGGGGCGGATGGAGTGCTGCCTGGCTTCTCTTTTTGCTTGTTCCTCTTTACTACTCAATTATCGAGGTTGTAAGGTCTAAGGACTTAAGCAAACTGGCATTTCCCGTTATTCCTGCAGGTGTCTTTGTGGGTATAGGTATGTTTACGCATATATGGCACCCCACATGGATTGTGTTTCTCACTATTCCTCTGTTTTACTGCATAGTTGAGGGAATCAAGAAAGCTTTAGGCAAAAAAGAGAATGAATAATATGAATGGTATTTTTTATTTTTCCTCAACGGGCAACAGCCTTTTTATTGCCAATGAAATAAAAATGACTTTGGGCGGCGAGGTAGGTTATATTCCTACATATAAGTGTAACGCTGAGAAATTTGATAAAATAATTATAGTTTCGCCTATATATTCCTTTGGTTTACCTGTGCATGTGTTTGACTTTATCCCTACTCTGCCGAAAACAGTACCTGTTTATATTGTGCTTAATTTTGGCGGTGCGGTATTTGGTGCAGACGGACTTGCATATGAGCACGCCAAGAACAGCGGCCTTGACATAAAAGGTGTTTTCACAGTAAAAATGCCCGAAAATTATACCTTGGACTTTACAGTTCCCCTTGCTTATCAGAAGAAAATTCTTAAAAAAGCACCTGATTTGGTGGAAAAGGTAATTGAAAAAATCCGAAATGACGAGATGAATTTTCCTAAAACCAAAGCAAAATTTGCAAAGATTTACTACGAGAATAAGGGTAACTGGCATAAAATTGCTGCTGATTTCAGGGTAACAGAAAAGTGCATACTTTGCGAAAAATGTGTTAAGCTTTGCCCTGCAGGTAATATTTCGGTGAAAGACGGCAGGGTAGATTTTGCTGACAAATGTGTTGCTTGCCTTGGTTGTTATCACCGCTGTCCCGAGAAGGCAATAGTATATAAAGATAAGAAAAAAGA
>JAFUPE010000003.1 GCA_017481395.1 Ruminococcus sp.
CCCCCGCAGCGCGCCAAGAAAACACAGTACCCATAAGGGTGCTGTGTTTTTTTATTATACGACTTGGGGACTCGAACCCTGAGAGGGTGAGCACCGTAAAGAAAACAGTCCTGTGGACTGTTTTCAGGTGCGAAGCGTGCAGGCGGGTACCGAATGCCGAAGGCAGTGGGTCGCCAAACGTGGCAGAGTTTTTATAAAATTCTGCGTCCCCCGCAGCGCGCCAAGAAAACACAGTACCTTTTAGGTGCTGTGTTTTTTTTATTGGCGAATGATGTTTGACTGCTGTAAATAAACCGCTTTATATACCATAAACTTGCAATATCTTAAGTTTTGTACTATAATACTTTTCGTTTATTATAGTTTATCAGGTGAGTATATTGAAAATTATCGACTTTCACAATCATATATATCCCGAAAAAATTGCCCGCAAGGCTACAGACGCTGTGGGTGCTTTTTATGATTTTCAGGTTATGGAGCGTACGGGTACCGTTGAGGAGCTTATGGCTTCTCACAAGGATGCAGGAATTGACACGTGTGTTGTGCATGCGGTTGCTACTACACCGCATCAGGTTGAGGTTGTCAACGACTATGTGGCAAAAGTAGCTTTTGAGAATAAAGGCAGTATATATGCCTTCGGCTCTTTGCATCAGGATTATGACAATAAAATAGCTGAAATTGACAGGTGCTTTTCCATGGGGCTTAAGGGCATTAAGCTTCACCCTGACACTCAGCAGTTCAATGTTGATGATGACAGGCTTTTGGAGGCTTATGATTATATGCAGGGCAAGCTGCCGCTTCTTTTGCACGCAGGGGATTATCGCTACGATTACTCTCATCCCAGAAGAATTCAGCGAATCTGCAGAATGTTTCCTAATCTTTTGGTAATAGGTGCTCATTTCGGCGGTTGGTCGGTGTATGACGAGGGGGTTAAGTACCTTTTGGGTGAAGAAAACTGTATGGTTGATACTTCTTCTACCTCGGGTTTTACAACTCCCGAAAAATTTTCGGAGCTTATTCATACATTTGGCGAGGACAGGCTTTTGTTTGGTACAGATTTTCCTATGTGGGACACAAAAGGCGAGCTTGACCGTTTTATGGCGGTTAAGCTTACTGACAGCCAACGTGAGAAGATTCTTTACAAAAATGCCGCAGAAATATTAAAAATTAAATAATACTTGCTTTAAGCGACTTTGTGTTGTATAATTTGCTTATCATATTATGAGGTGATTGTTATGAAAAGAATTTTTAGTTTAGCACTTGTTTTGTGCATGGCGTTTTCTTTGTGTGCACTTTCTGCTTGTCAGGAAAAAGAGCCTAAGGCTGTTGAAAACATTTACGCAGATTTTGAGGATTTTGATTCTTACGTTCCCACAGGCTCTGACATTATCGGTACTTGGGCAATGACTTCGCCTACTGATGATATGGAGTGGCAATTCTTTGCTAATACCACTCTTCATCAGACAAAAATTCAGGGTGAGATAAGAACATCTACTGTTTGCACATACAACTACGACGGCGAGGGCAACCTTAAGGTTTATGTATTTAACGACAGTGATGAGTATGCTTACACAGTTCTTATTGAGGGCAAAAACTTAACTGTTACTGATGAAGCAGGTGTTAAGTCTACTTTTACAAAGAAATAATTTTTAAAAAGCTAAGCCGCAGTGAGTTTTTTTGCTCACTGCGGCTTTTTATGTCCTTACCCTGAGGACGGAAAACATAAAAGTATGAAAAGACGAAGATAAATTTACACAAAAGGTAAATCTTAATCTTATTACAATTAAAAGAAACTTACATCAAAAAGCATACACTAAACACTTACACAAAGCTTCATTCAAACACTTTTCGCTTTTACGCTTTCCGTCCGTATATCATGCGACTTTAAGCAACTTCTTGCTTTCTTGCCGCAATAGTATTATGGATTTTAAATCTCTATATATTTATGGAAATTTTTGTTATTGAGTTGTTGTTTCAGTTGGAGCTTCAACGATGTTCATCCTGCCTTGGTGGTAGGTTTCATAATCGCCCTTAGGCACAAGCTCTGAGATTGGCACCAATTCATACCCCTGTGCGCGTATGCCTTCTATTATGGATGGCAGGGCGGCAGGGGTGTTTTTGGCACCATTATGAAGAAGCACAATAGAGCCCGGCTGAAGCTTTGAAGTTACTCTTTGGGTAATGTCATCTGAACTGAGGTCCTTCCAATCCAGAGAGTCGACGTCCCACTGGATACAGTACATATTAAGAGCCTTTACTGCACCTACAACGTCGTTGTTATAATCGCCGTAGGGAGGTCGGAAAAGAGTAGGACATTTGCCTGTGAGAGTTTCGATTTTTTCGTTACAGCTTTCGATTTCCTCTTTCATTCCTTCTAAAGAAAGCTCGGGCATGTGGGCGTGGGTGTTGGAGTGGTTTTCTACGTCGTGTCCTTTTTCGGCTATTTCCTTGACTGAGTCGGGGTAGTTATCCACCCATTGGCCTACAAGGAAGAAGGTGGCTTTTACGTCGTATCTGTCGAGAATGTCAAGAAGCTCGGTTGTTTGCTCGTTACCCCACGCGGCGTCGAAGGAAATGGCAACCTTTTTTTCTTCTGTGTTTACCGAATAAATAGGGATATCACGTTTTTCAGCAGCGGCAGAGACAGCTTTGTTTACTGTTGTACCGCCGATACTCAAGGCGGCAGAGGCAATGAGAAAGGCACCCATTGCGGCTAAAATTTCCTTTTTTGTAATGGAAAAGACTTTCATACAGTACACCTCGGTAATTAATATGAGGTGTTTTCGGAAAAAATTACCTTGAAATTTTAGAGAAAAAATTAAAAATTTTATACTTAATACGAAAAATTGCATATTTTTATGCAATTTTTTCTTTTTATGGGGGCGTAGTTAGCGGGGCAACCCGCAAACGGCAGTCGGTTTTACCGATTTGCTGATTATACAGAAGGAGGAGTCTGATGAAAAAGAAAGGTCTTTCATTAAAAGAAAAGGAATTTTGCAGGCTGTATTTAAGCCTTGCCGACGCGGCGGCCGCCGCCCAAAAGGCAGGCTTTACAGGGGATGCGGGCAAGACGGGAAATGTGCTTTTGTCAAGAAGCGACATAACCGAGGAAATCGGGCGGCTGTGCTCTTTGCAGAAAAAGTCCTTGTCGAAGATGGCGGCTGTGGGTTTTCAGAGGCTTGCATTCGGCAGTATTGCCGACGCAGTTTCTCTGCTTTATATGGAAAACCCCTCTCCTGAGACGCTGAGGAATATGGACCTTTACTCGGTGTCGGAAATCAAAAGACCCAAGGACGGTTCTATGGAGATTAAATTCTTTGACCGTATGAAGGCTCTCGAAAAGCTTGGCGAAGGCGAGGACGGCGACGGGGCAGCCTCATTTTATGAAGCTATTTGCCGTTCTGCCAAGGCTCTGAGCGAGAAAGAGCAGGAAAAAACGTGAAAATCAGGCATTTGTCAGAACAACAGCTCAGGGTAATGAGCTGGTGGTGTGAGGACTCGAAGGAAAATGGTCGTGATGCGGTTATATGCGACGGAGCTGTAAGGTCAGGCAAAACCTTTGCAATGGGAGTTTCTTTTATTGCGTGGGCATTTTATCGCTTTTCGGATGCTTCGTTTGCCATATGCTCGAAGACGATACGCTCGGCAAGGCGAAATGTTGTGAGTCCCATATTATCGGTACTGAAAGGTCTGGGCTTCGAGGTGGAGGATAAGATTTCCTCGAATCTTTTGCTGATTTCTTACGGTGGAAGGGTTAACCGCTTTTACCTTTTCGGCGGTAAGGATGAAGCCTCTGCTTCGCTTATTCAGGGCATGACGTTAAGCGGGGTGTTGCTTGATGAGGTTGCCCTGATGCCTCGGTCATTTGTTGAGCAGGCTCTGGCAAGGTGCTCGGTGTCGGGCTCCAAATTCTGGTTTAATTGCAACCCCGAATATCCTGCCCATTGGTTTTATCAGGAGTGGATTAAAAAGCGAGATGAGAAAAATGCTTTGTATCTTCATTTTACTATGAAGGACAATCCGTCTCTTAGTGAGGAGACCGTTAATAGGTATGAGAGGCTTTACTCCGGTACCTTTTACAGGCGGTTTATCAAGGGCGAGTGGGTAGAGCTTGAAGGTGCGGTTTATCCCTTTATGGCAAGCGGGGATGCCTTTTGGGATAGACCCGAGCCTCCTTTTGAGGATTACTGTGTCAGCTGTGACTATGGCACAGTAAATCCTGCGTCCTTCGGGCTTTGGGGTAAAAAGGAGGGAGTGTGGTACAGACTTGATGAGTATTATTATGACTCTCGTAAAGAGGGTGCTCAGCGTACGGACGAGGAGCATTATCAGGGGCTTAAAAAGCTTATTGAGGGCCGAAGGGTCAGATGTGTGGTGGTTGACCCTTCGGCGGCAAGCTTCATAGAGCTTATTAGGCGAAAGGGCGAATTTTTCGTAATACCTGCTAAAAACTCGGTAACTGACGGGGTAAGGCAGGTGTCGGCGGCACTTAAAGAAGGAAGGGTTAGAATTTGTAAAAGCTGTGCGGATTCGGTAAGGGAGTTTGCACTTTACCGCTGGGCTTTAAGCGGCGACGACATACCCGTTAAGGAAAATGACCACGCTATGGATGATATACGGTATTTTGTCACAACAATTTTAAATAGCGGTGACTGCAGTGTTTGTGCAATTGCCGCTGACAGGAGGACTGACTGTGAGGTTATTTTCTAAGAAAAATAAAGCACAGTATGCCGCGGTGCAGACAGCACACAGCGGTAGTTACTCGGCACATCCTTTTTCGATTTTAAACAGACAGACGGCAGTGGCTGAAAGGGAGATGTATAAGGCTTTAAGAGAGGCTGTGCCGATTATAGACGCGGCAATTTGTAAGATTGTCAGGTTGGTAGGAGAGTTTGAGCTTTACTCTGACGACAAAAATTGCCACCGGGCATTAAAGGACTTTGCTGAAAGTGTTAAGGTCGGTGGTACGGCTTATGGGCTTAAAAGCTTTGTGTGGTCATATCTTGAGGACTTGCTGACTTTTGGCGAGGCTGTGGGAGAAATGATTCCTGACCCGAATTTCAGGGGGATTTGTGCCCTTTACAATGCTCCTTTTGATGAAATAGAGCTTAAAGAGGGTGACTCGCCTTTAGATGTAAGGGTATGCAAAAAGGGTGTGGGAGAATGCACCGAGCTTCCTTATCAGCAGTTTCTTGCGGTGTCGCTTTTGTCGCCTGAGGCAGGCAAGCTTCAGGGTACGCCGATTTTAAGAGGGTTACCTTTTGTAAGCTCTATACTTCTTAAAATTTTCGGTTCTATCGGTAAAAATTTTGACCGCATCGGAAACATCCGATACGCGGTAACTTACAAGCCTTCCGAGGGCGGATTTGTTAACCCCGAGGAAAGGGCAAGGGTGATTGCTTCTGAGTGGAGCAAGGCAATGCGTGACACAAGCGGAGTTTATGACTTTGTGTGTGTAGGTGACGTGGGGATTAAGGTGATAGGTGCCGATAATCAGGAGCTTGAGTGCGACGTACCCTTAAAGCATATTTTAGAGCAGATTGTCTCGAAGCTCTCGATTCCGCCGTTTTTGCTGGGACTCAGTTGGTCTAGCACCGAGCGAATGAGCAGTGTGCAGGCTGATATTTTGACTAGCGAGCTTGAGTATTTCAGAAGCATACTGACCCCTGTTATAAGGCGTATTTGTTCTATGCATTTAAGGCTTACGGGTATCAATTCTGCATTTGACGTTAAGTGGAATAACATAAGCCTTATGGATGAGGTGGAGCTTGCCAATGCACGGCTTATTAATGCTAAGGCAGAAAAACTTGAAAAGGAAACGGAGGCACAGTTTTGACAGAAGGAAATACTAACTTGAATTCACCCCCCCGTGAGGGTGAGCTTGAGCTAATTAATAACTATACCCGACGCCCATTTACAGCTGACGAGGTATATGTGTTTTCGCTTACTCTTTGCGACAATGACGTGGACAGGGATTTTGAGCGTTTTACCGTAGAATCTCTTTTTGCGCTTGAGAAGCTTTTTGTGGGCAAAACGGGAATTGTTGACCACATAAGCAGTAGTAATAATCAGACGGCACGTATATTTAAGTGCAAGGTTGAGGCTGTTGAGGGCAGAAAAACTGTTACGGGCGATGATTATTTCAGACTTACCGCAAGGGCGTATATTCCGCTTACCGAGGGTAATAGTGAAACGATTTTAGCCATTGACAGCGGTATCAAAAAAGAGGTAAGCGTGGGCTGTGCCGTTTCTGAGAGTATCTGCTCGGTTTGCGGCAAGAGTCTCGGCACACACGAATGTAATCATCAGAAGGGCAAGACCTACGGCGACAGACTGTGCTTTGCTGAGCTTATTAGCCCTTATGATGCATACGAATGGAGCTTTGTGGCGGTGCCTGCACAGCGTGAGGCTGGCGTTACAAAGTCCTTTAAAAAGCTTAAGGGAAGGAATGAAAAAAGCATGGAAGCAATTATGAAAAGTCTTGAAAAAAAGGCTGAGGTTGCCTTTACAAAGGCAGAATGCGAGAAGCTTTTTGATTATATCAAAGAGCTTGAAAGACACGCACAGGCGGGCAAGGAGTACAGACTCTCTTTAGAGACTGAGTTTACAAGGCTTATGGCTCTTTTAGAGCCTCAGATTTCACAGCCTGCGGTAAAGGGTGCCTTAGAGGGTATGACTACGGCTAACCTTAAGGAATTTATTGCGGCATATTCACAAAAAGCAGAGGGCATTTTGCCCTTAAAGCCACAGCTTGTCGCAGACAGAAAAAGCAAAAGCAAGGTTTTGCAGAATAAAGAATTTACTATTTAACGGAGGTATATATGAACGTAGGATTTAATGGATTTTGTGATAACACTGTAACCTTTGAGGCAGACACGACTGTTACTAAGGGTTCGCTTGTTAAACTTATTGACGACAACACAGTTGCCGCGTGCGAGAGTGGCGATAAGGTAGTTGGCGTTTGCGTAAACGTAAGAGAAGGCTATGCCGCGGTGCAGATTAAGGGCTATGCGGAAATCCCCGTTGATGGTGCAGTGAACGTGGGTTACCAGACACTTTCTGCGGCTGGTTCAGCTGCGTTTACTGCAGATGACTCAGGCAGAGAGTACCTTGTAGTATCAGCAGATATTGATACTATCGGTGTTATTCTTTAATTTTAGGGAGGTATATGAATATGGCATTTTATGAAAATATTTCATTAGAAAAGGGTATGTACTCAAATCTTGGCAAAAGTATGACACAGGTTTTGGAGGAGCTTGACCCTTCTGCGAATTACGTCGGCACAGAGTTAGAGGGTTTAGATGCCTTTTCCCGTCAGCTTAAGCGTTTTGACATCAAGGTAAGCGGTGCGGCGTCTGATAAGGTTGAGAAGTTTTTCCAGACAACAGATTCTGCCGCGCTTTTTCCCGAGTATGTAAGCAGAGCTGTTCGACAGGGTATGGAGCAGGCTGACGTGCTGGGAAGTATTATTGCGACAAAAACTAATATCTCAGGTATGGACTACAGAAGCATTGCCTCTACTCCCGCTGAAGAGGACAAGACCCTTATGGTGGTTAATGAGGGTGCGTATATTCCCGAAACTAAGGTAAGCACTCAGGAAAACCTTGTCAAGCTTAAGAAACGCGGCAGAATGCTTGTTTCTTCATACGAGGCTTTACGTTTTCAGCGACTTGACCTTTTTACGGTTACTCTTAAGCAGATTGGTGCCTACATTGCACGTGCTCAGCTTAAGGATGCTGTAGATGTGCTTTTAAACGGTGACGGCAATGCTAACCCCTGTGATGGTGTTGCTTCTGCTGAGGCAGGCAAGCTTACATATAGCGACCTTGTTTCTCTGTGGGCAGCGTTAAGTCCTTATGAGCTTAATACTATTTTGGCTCCTACAGCGGCAATGCAGAAGATTTTAGAGACAACCGAGCTTAAGGATTCTGCCGCAGGTCAGGCCTTCCATGGCACAGGTAAGATGGTTACTCCCTTAGGCGCTAACCTTATTCACACTCAGGCTATAGACTCAGACATCATTATTGGTCTTGACAAGAACTGTGCCCTTGAAATGGTTGTAGCAGGCGACGTAGTGACAGATTACGACAAGCTTATTGACCGTCAGCTTGAGCGTGCCGCAATTACGTCTATTGCAGGTTTTGCGAAGATTTACAAGGACGCCGCTAAGAAGCTTACATACTAAGGAGTGACAGAGCTTGAGTTTTTACGATGTTTTAAGACGTTTCGGTCTGCTGAGTGGTCTTGAGGGAAAAGACTTAAGCCGTTATTCCGAACTGTGCAACGAGGCGGCAGAGGATATTAAAGCAAAGCTTAAGGTGCCCGAAAAAAGTCTTTCGGACTCAAATAAGCTGAGACTTGCATACACAGCCGGGGCGTTGGCGTTTTACAAATACTGCTTGATTATTACGGCTACCGAGCCTGACAGCTTTTCGGCAGGCGAGATGAAAGTAAGTGTCAGCGACAAAAAGCTTTTGGGAGCAAAAAGGCTTTTTGAGGAAGAATATAAGGCTCTTTCCGATGTGCTTTGTGACTCGGATTTTTACTTCGGGAGGGTAAAGGCTTGAGCGTATACAAAAGTATTTTGACAGAGCTTAAGAAGTACGGCGAGAGTCTTACTGTTACAACAGAAAAGGGCAGCCGCAGGGTAAAGGGAATTTTACAGCCTTTGCTTTACAAAAACAAAATGTATTTAGGCGGTACTCAGCTTCCTGACGGATATTTTAACGGAGGGTATTATTTGCTAATCTGCCCACCTGAGGCGTGTCTTCCTGTGCTCGGAAGTGCGATTGTAGAAAACAGCGGCAAAAAATATATTTTAAAACGAAGCGAAACCGTAACGTTAAAGAACGAGAGCCTTTATGTGTGGGCTGTACTTACGCCCTACGGTGTGCCTTTAGAGGAGGATTTTTATGAAGCCTGACAGCATTATTAAAGGCATTGTTGATGCCGTAAAAGCTAAAAAAGAGCTTAGCGGTGTAAGCTGTGTTTATGCTTACAGTCGGGAGTTTTCACAGAACCCTGTGTGTGCCTTTACCCTTTGCCTCGGTGTAGGAAAAACAAGGTTTGAGAAAAATCCCGACAGTGCCTCGCCTTTGTTTTGTACAGAAATTAATCTTTGCCTTCTCGCCCCATCTGGGGCGGGAGGCAAACGCCTTTCTGAGGTGTCGATGTGGATTTCTGAAGCTATAAGAGAGAGTTTAAGTGTAAACTCTATTGAGGTGGAAAGCCCGAAGTTTAACAGTACAAACTCGACTCTATTTGCCGATATAAAGGTAGTAGTTGAGGACACAAGCTTAGCCGAAGCTGTGTGCGGACTTTACATTGACGGTACTAAAGAGCAGGGGCTTATTCTTTTTGAAATTGAAAGTGACGATAAGCTTGAGAAAGAAGGAAAGCTTCTTTCGGGTTATAGCTTTGCCGAAACAGGCAAAACAGGATTTACTATAAAGCTTAAGACTGCAAGACTTCTGAAAACCCGAGCAGATGAGTTTGAACTAAGGCTTGATTATGACGGCTTTTGCGAGGAGTACAGAAGCTGCAGGGTAAATAAAATAACCAGAGGCCTTTCTCAGTGGGGAAGCTTAAGCTTTACTTACGACATAAAAGCGAAAAGCATGGAGCTTTTTGAGAAAGAGGTGCAGGATGATTGATTATTCTCAAAAAGAATATTCAGAGACGTCGGGTTATGGCTATGACGAAAGTCTTGCCGAAGACTTAAGTTTGGAGCTTCAGCGTGACAGCAGGCGTTACTTCGCGGATTTTGAAAGTTAAGGAGATTTATATGGAGCTTGCTTTAATGAGATATAAAGGCTTTACTCTTTGGTGTAATCCGCTTTCCATAGAGATTGAAAGCAAAATTAACAACGTAAGCTACACCTTGCCCTATAGCGGCGAGGTGCAGGAATACGCAGGCAGAAAATGCAGGGTTATAAGCGGCAAGGGAGAGCTTAGAGGTAAGGATTGCCTCAGCCAGTACGCCAAGCTTTATGCCCTGCATGCAGAGGGTGGCAAGGGCATACTTTCTTTGCCTACAATAGAGCCTGTAGAAGCTTTATTTACAAGACTTACAGCCCTTGCTGACGTTACTCCGGACAGAATAAGCTACAGCTTTCAGTTTGTAGAACTTAGTAGTAACGAGAATTTGAAAACAGGGAAAATTCACAAGGTTAAAGAGGGAGAAACCCTGTTTGACATAGCTTACAAATACGGTGTTTCGGTGGATTCTCTCATAAAGCTTAATCCTCGGGTGCGGCGACCCGATGAGCTTGAGACTTTTGGGGAGATTAAAGTATGCTGACAGTAAAAGCGGTTGATATATACGGAAATAATATTTTTGCGGGCACGCCCTTAAGCATCGTTTTAAACCGAGAGGAGGACGTCCCTGCCGATAGTTTAGAGCTCGACTTTGCTGATGTAAAGCTTCCGGTGCTTAAAAAAATTATCCTTTACCGACAGGAAAAGGTGGTTTTCAGCGGCGAGGTTGACGAGCAGATTCGTGAACTTAGCGAAAAGGGACACACCCTGATTACAGCACGCAATAGTGCGTCAAGGCTTATTGATAACGAGGCATATCCCATGAGCTTTGTAAATCCTTCCACAGAGGATATTTTTGCTCGCTATGCTTTGCCCTTCGGCTTTAAAAAATACATAGGAGAAAACCGCGGATATCAGGGCAGGTTTACCGTCAGCAAGGGAACCTCTTGCTTTTCGGTTATTAAAAGATTTGCCAAAGAGGTTTATGGTGCTTTTCCTGCCTGCGAGGGCGATATCCTTTATATTGAAGGCATTAAAAGTGACGATACACTTATGCTTGGCGAAGGCGGTACTCCCTTTGAAAGCCTCAAAGTTGTGAACTTAAGATGCAATAGAATTTCGGGCGTATATGTAAAGCTTAAGGACGGCGAGGGTTACAGCAGTTTGGTTGCTGACAACGAAGCCGAAAACGAAGGGATTAGTAAAATCCGCTATCTTAATACTGCCTCTGGCAGTGCCGCCACCCTTATAGATGCAGACAGGATTTTAGCCGAAGCAAGGGGCAAAAGCTTTTATGCTCAGGCAGTTTGCCGAGGTTTTTTCGGTGATGCTTTGGGTAAAGATGCCCATGTGCAGGGAGTGGATTTTAAGCTTTATGTATCGGCGGTAAGATTTATATCCGGCAAAAAGGGTGAGTATACAAAGCTTACTTTTAAGCGAAAGGAGGAATAAGCATGTGGCTTACATCATTTATAAATAAAGAAAAGGCGGTGCAGTCTGCCACCAAGGGTAGTATCACCTCTTCACAGGCTGAAAGCCTACAGGTTGATTCCAGCACACAGCACAGAGATGTTTCGGTAGTGGCACCCTACGGAATTGCTTACGTTCCCCCTGTAGGCGAGGGTGCGGTGGTGGTACCCTTTGAAGGCGGCGAAGCCTGCGTGGGTGTGCTTTCTAAGGTGCCCTTAAAGCTCAGCCGCGGAGAGCTTATGCTTTATTCTGCTGGTGGTGCCAGCATTGTGCTGAAAAACGACGGCTCGGTGCTTATTAACGGAGAGAAGGTGGGAGATTAGTGGATATTCTGCTTATTAACGGCGATATAGGTGTTACAAATTGCGGCGATTATCTTTTTGCCAAGGGCATAGAAGAAGCCCTTGAAAAGGCTTTGATGTGTGCCAAAATTAAAAAGGGCAGTTTTATCTATAACAAGGCTTTAGGTACCACACTGGGCAGTATTGATTGTGACAGCGTTAGTGCACGAAAAACCGCTACCACGCTTATAAACGAGGTACTAATCAATACTGCGGGATATGTTGCCGAGGTTGAGAATATTGAAAAAACCGCCGACGGCAAAATCAGCCTGCTTATAGCGGTTAGCGGTAACGAAGAAACAAGAAGGGGGCAGGTGATAGTAAATGCAGACCTATGATGAAATTTTAAAAAGTATGACGGATAAATATACAGAGCTTTCGGGGATAGTTCCTGATGAAGCCTCGGATATCGGTATAAGATTAAGGGTATTGGCGGGTGAGATTTACGCTAACGCTGTTAATCTTCAGTGGCTTAAAAGACAGATGTTCGTCTCAACTGCTGAGGGAGAATACCTTGATATGCACGCTAGCGAGCGAGGTATAGTAAGGCGAGAGGCAACGCCCTCATACGGTGAGGTTACCTTTTCAGTAAACGAGGCATTGAGTGAAAATGTAAGTATTCCCAAGGGTACTGTAGTGGCAACCTTTGCATCGCTTCTGCGTTTTGAAACTTTAAGCGATGCAGTACTTGCGGCAGGTTCGCTTTCTGTAACGGTAAAGGCAAAGAGCACAGGCGTTGGCAGAGATTATAACGTGATTAATGGCAAAATTTCGGTTATGGTAACACCTCCTGCAGGAATTGATGCTGTGGCTAACGCCGCGGCGTTTGAGGGCGGATGTGATAGTGAGAGCGACGAAAGCCTGAGAGAAAGAATAGTAAAAAGCATAAAATTTCCTGCAAACTCTACTAACTGTGCTTACTACGAGGCTATGGCTCAGAGTGTTAGCGGTGTCAGCTCAGCATCAGCTGTGCCACGAAGCAGAGGTGCAGGTACGGTAGATGTGTATATTGCCGCTGACGGAAGTATTGTGTCAGATGAAACAGCAGAAAAAGTGCAGATTTTGCTTAGCACAGAGCGAGAGGTGAACGTTGACGTGCTTGTAAAAAAGGCACAGCCGTCAAATGTGAATTATTACATCAGAATCGAAATTCAGGAGGGTTACGGCTTCGATGAGGTTAAGAACGGACTAATAAAGCGAATTTCTGATTTTATTGCAACACGCGGAGTTGGCGGTGAGGTACTTTTGTGTCAGCTTTCCGAGGTTATTTATCACACCCAGGGTGTTAAGGCGTTTAGCTTTGTATCGGGACTTAACAGTGACTACCAAGCCGATAGCAGCCTTTTCCCTGTAGCAGGTACAATATCTATTGCAAGAGGTACAACATGAGAACTCTTACGTCAATGATTGAAAAGTTAAGTCCTTTAGGAGTTTATAAGCTTACAAAGGACAGTGTAGTATATGCCGAGCTGGCGGCTTTTGCGGCGGGTCTTGAAATTCTCAGGGATACTCTTGATACTATTTTGAAAGAGAGCTTTATTGTTACCGCTGAGGATTTTGGTATAGAAAATCTTGAGAGGCTCGTCGGTAATGTGCGCAGTGATTTACCTATCGGTAAAAGACGTGAAATGCTTATTGAAAGACTAAGTCTTAATTACTGCGACTTTACCCCCAAGGGCTTTGAAAAAATGCTCAGGCTTATTGGTGTAGAGGGTAGTATTGAGGAATATCCCGAAAATGAACGCATAGTGCTTAATCTTTCTGAGGGCGAGTATAACGAGGCTCAGCGAGAGTGGATAGTTTCTCAGGCAAGGGCACTTTTGCCTGCACATATTGAGTGGGACGTGGTCTTCGCAGGCTTTAACTGGGAAACGTCCGACAGCCTTAATAATACTTTTGCTCAGATTGACGGCAAGGGCTACATCTGGAAGAAAATTGACTATCTGATTTAGAAAGGAGACGCGATATGCCATCTGCAAACAAAACATCCAATTTGGGTCTTAATCAGTGGGTAGATTCAGACCGACCTATGCGTAATGACTTTAACAGCGACAACGCATTGCTTGATTTAGCTGTTGGCGGACACATTAATAACAGCGACATTCACGTAACTGCTGAGGAAAAAGAGATACTTAAGGATTCTCACATTGTGTATGCTTACGCAGGCTCGGGTGAAAGCACAAGAACTATAACCTTAACAGAAACATTTCGCTTTATTTATATTTTTGCAAGCGGAAAGCCTTTGCTCGATTCAGGCAAGGCATACTCCGCTATGGGCTATGTTTCCCTTGGATCAAGTCTGGGACTGAGCATTTCGGCATCGGGTACAAGCTTTACCGTAAGCCAGAATGACACCGCTTCGTTAAATGAAAGCGGTGTGCAGTACAAGGTCGTTATGTTTAAATAAATAGCAGAAAACAAGAACACTCCCGAAGTTTAAAGCTTCGGGAGCGTTTGTTATAGGTTTATTGAATTATCAGAAGCCGTCGTTGTAATCGTCGGGGTTTAGCTGGCGTCGGTTTGTACGCTCGGGTCTTTCGGAAGGATTTCTCCTTTGTCTTGTGTTTTCGGCGTATCTTGCGGCTTTGGCAGGAGCCTTTTTCTTGTAGGGTCTGTAAAGAATTACAAATGTAAAACCTGCAAGAGAAAGGAAAACAAGAACTAAACCGACAATAAGAAAGCCAACAATGCTGTCATTGCCTTTTGAGTTGTTATTCTGAATGCTTGCAAAGTTTTGTTTGCCTGCTACGGGGTCAGCCTCGAGGTCAAGCTTAATTGCCTGCCAGTCGTTTTCCTGAAAGTCCTGCTCGGCAGGAGTGTAAACTGGCTGAGGACTTACATAATCGGAGAAAGTAGAATCCTCATCGGGCTCAGTAGGCTCGGGGGGATTAGTATGCACAGTTGCGGTTGTGGGGTCGGTGACTGCGGTGGTTTCGGTGGTGCCTGTAGCCTCGCTTGAATATGGTTCGGTGTAGTCTGAGGGTGTTGTATCTACAGAACCGGTATCAACAGGGCCTGTAGGGTCGTAGGGGTCGGTGACTGCACCTGTGTCTATAGCGGTATCTGTGTAAACAGTAGCCTCTTCTGTGGCAAAAACATCTTCCGTTGGGGTTACAATATCTGCAGGTGTTGTTTCTGCAGATGCTGTAAACGAAAGGCAAGCAAAGAGAAGCAGAACAGAAAAAGTAACTGCCAATAACCTGATTTTCATATTATTACCTCCCTGATATTAAAAGGATTAAAGGTCTTTTTCAAAAATTGCGGGGTTATATTTTTCGATAACTTTTTCGTTAATATCAACAACTACGTTTTCGGTAATGTCGTCAAGGTAATTGCTGAAATCCTCGGACTTTAGGGCCTGAAGTATAGTGTGGCGGTTGCCGTCGGCACTAAGGTATTCCTCGGCCTCGTTGTTAATATCGAATTTTGTGATAAAGTACATTACGGAAGTGTCGCCTGAGCCTACCTTAATGTAAGTAGCCTTACCCTCATCAAGACCCTTTAACGCCTTTAAAACCTCTTCGCCTAAGGCAGAGTTGTCGAGGATTTCAATGTTTTTAACAGTGGGGTCGTTGGTAAGGTTGTGAGCTTTAACGTATTTGTTTGCAATCTCGGTGTAGTCTTTGCCTGAGTTAATAAGCTTTACGTAAGAGTCAAGCTCTGCTTTTACATCGTTAACAAGCTCGTCAGAATAGGGGTGATATACCTGCTGGCTGGTTTCCTCATCAATAGCGGTTTCGTAAAGGTTAACTATGAAGTATGCATAGCTTGTGTAGTTTTGAGTGAAATAATCGGTGATTTCCTTGTCGCTTACTTCTTCCTCGCCGCCCTTACCGTAAAGGTGGTCAAAAATCGCACTTTGCTTTACGCTTGCAAGATAAGATGAGGTAAAGAAGCTGTCAAAGGAAATGCCGTAGGGAGAAAGCATATCCTCGTAAGAAACAGCCTCGTAGCCCGATGCAACATAGTATTCGTAGTAGGGACCCAAGTACCAGTCTTCTTTTGCAAGCTGGCGAGCACTTTCTACCTGAGTTTTATCAAGGGTAATGCCATACTCGGCAACCTTTTCGTCCAAAGCGGCAAGGTTTCTTGTGATGAGGTCAGCTTGGTCTTTAATCCAAGTTTCACAAAGAAGCTTTTCGCCTGTTTCGTCAAAGGTGGATGTGATGTCCAGAATAGAGGCGGTAGAGTCAAATTTGTCGCCTAAGCTTTCCTGCAGAATGCTGTAAGCTTCGTTATATGCTGAGAAAAGTGAGTAAAGATATACACCCTCGGCGTAGCTTACATTGTCGGTTTTGTAGCTGTAGTCAGGCTTTGAGCCACAGCCAGCCGCAGAAATAAGCATAATTGCCGCGAGTAAAATAGCAAAAATCTTTTTAAAATTATTCATCGGGAAGCCCCTTTCAACGCTGATTAAAAGCAAATTAAAATAAATCACCCTAAATTATACACAAATCTGCAGAAAAATTCAATATAAATAAGAAAATAAACAGAATTTTCAGCAAACGTTCATATTAGTATATATTGGTTTTAAATACGCTTCTTAGTGCACTTAAGGGGTCAAGCTTGCTCTTAAGCTTAACTGAAACGTACGGCTTTGAGCCGGCACTTAGCAGTGCATTGCCTTTTTGTTCACATATAAGGTTGATGATTTCCGGGCTTTTTATGTCTTTGACATACAAAAGCACGTTTGTGTCGTTTTGCTTTATTTCGTAAATCCCCATATCGGCGGCTTTGTTTCGGATTAAAGCAATTTCAATAAGCCCCATAACGGACTTAGGAATATCGCCGAAACGGTCGATAAGCTCATCGATAACATCCTCGGCATCTTCTTTTGTGCGGATGTCGGCAATAAGCTTGTAAACGTCAAGGCGTAGGGTAAGGCTTTCGATGTAGCTTTCGGGAATATGTGCGGCAAGGGAAATATCGACTAAGCAGTCTTTGTCTTCACGCTGAGTGGGGAGCTCGCCTTTTTCTTCCTTAACAGCATCGCCTAAAAGCTTTAAGTACATATCGTAGCCTACGTCTTCCATGTGACCATGCTGTTGAGCACCTAAAATGTTGCCTGCACCTCTAAGCTCTAAATCTCGCATGGCGATTTTAAAGCCCGAGCCAAACTCTGTAAATTCTCTTATAGCAGTCAGACGTTTCTGAGAAATTTCTGAAAGGACCTTTGCTTTTGTAAACGTAAGGTATGCGTAGGCTCGGCGGTTTGAGCGACCTATTCTGCCTCTAAGCTGATGAAGCTGAGACAGTCCGAATCGGTCGGCATTTTCGATAACAAGGGTGTTTGCGTTTGAAATGTCTACGCCTGTTTCGATAATGGTTGTACATACCAAAACGTCGATTTTCTGCTCAAGCATATCGCCCCAGACTTTTGAGAGCTGCTGTTCGGTCATTTTGCCGTGACCGACGCCGATTCTTGCCTCGGGAATCTGTGAGCCCAGGCGTGCGGCTTTTGCCTCAATAGATTCAACGTTGTTGTGAAGGTAGAATACCTGACCTCCGCGTCTTAGCTCTCGGCGGATAGCCTCGTTAATAACGGACTGTTCGTGCTCAAGCACATAAGTCTGAACGGGATAGCGGTTCTGGGGAGCTTCTTCTAAAACCGACATATCGCGGATTCCACTCATCGCCATGTTAAGAGTACGGGGGATAGGTGTGGCAGAAAGGGTAAGCACGTCGACGTTTGGATAAGCTTCTTTAAGTCTTTCTTTTTGTGCAACGCCGAAACGCTGTTCTTCGTCGATAATAACAAGTCCTAAATCTCTAAACTCTACGTCTTTCTGAACCAAGCGGTGAGTACCTACCACAAGGTCGATTTCGCCACGCTTGAGCTGTTTTAAGATTTCTGCCTGCTGTTCTTTATTTCTGAAACGGCTTAGAAGCTGTACCCTTATTGGATAGCCCTCAAATCGTTTGATTATGGTCTGAAAATGCTGCCAAGCAAGAATCGTTGTAGGGCAGAGAAGAGCACATTGCTTTGAATCGGAAACGCACTTGAAGGCGGCACGCAAGGCAACCTCGGTTTTACCAAAGCCTACGTCACCACACAAGAGTCTGTCCATAGGTGCAGTTCTTTCCATGTCGCCCTTGATTTCATCACTGCACCTAAGCTGGTCGGGGGTTTCGCTGTAATCAAATCGAGCCTCAAAATCTCTCTGCCATTCACTGTCCTCAGAAAATGCGTGACCTTTAGCCTGCATTCGCTTGGTGTAAAGGGCAATAAGCTCTTTTGCCATATCCTTGACGGCTTTTTTTACTCTGGATTTGGTTTTCTGGAAGTCTCCCGAGCCTAGGCGATTAAGCTTAACTGCTGAATTTTCCTTGGGACCGATGTACTTTGCTACCAAGTCAAGCTGAGTAACAGGTACATAAAGCACGTCGCCCTTTGCGTAAGAAATTTTGATGTAATCTTTTACAATGCCATGAGAGTCCAGCTTCTGTATTCCGCCGAAAATGCCCACGCCATGAATGGTGTGCACCACGTAGTCGCCTGCTGAGAGCTCTGAAAGACTGTAAATTGCCTGACCGTCTTTTGGGAGTTTGTGCTTCTTTTGCAGTTTCACCTGAGTTGTGCTCTGGGTAAATAGCATAAACTTTTCATCAAAAATTTCAATGCCGCCTGAAAGTATGCCCTCGGTTACGTGAATATAGCCATTTGTAAGAGTTTCGCCGTCTTTCCAGATAATAGCTTTTTTGCCCTGCTCGCGAAGAAGGTCGGTAACATTGTCACAGGCTTTTTTTGTAGGGCAAAGTAGCACCACCGCACATTTGTCGGCATCACTTGAGTTAAGGTCAGAAACTAAGGTTGCTATCTGACCGCTGAAAGGCGGCAGCAGTCTTAAATTAAAATTAGCGAGAGCCTTTAAGGGAAGCTCGTAACTGCCATGAGCGAAGTTGTCAAGATACACAAGTCGTATATGTGAGAGCATTTCTACAGAATTTTCCCAGCTTATGCTGTAGGTGTCAAAGCCGCGGCAAAGCACGCCCTCAGCGAAATATTCGGGCATATCCTGCGAAAATCTGAATTCGGTACCTGTCATTCTGTCTTTAACGGCGGTATGCTCTGAAATAAATCCGATAAAGGAGTCGTCGATATAATCGTAGAGGGTGGCAGTTTCTTCATATACAAGATGGATGAATTTGTCTTTGTTTGAAAGGTAAAGCCCCTGACGGACAGCATCAGCCTCTGAGTAAAGAACCTCTTTCGCTTTTTTTGTTGAGTCGGCTCTGAGGTACGAGGCTTTCTTTTCTATTTTTTTGGCAAGCTCTTCTCTATCGCTGATAATTACTTCTGATGAGGGGCATAGGGTAACGCTATCTGCCGAGTCGGTACGCCTTTGGGTAGAAATGTCGAAGTAGCTTAAGGAGTCTACCTCGTCGCCCCAAAACTCTGCTCGCACGGGATTTTCGCCGCCGGGTGGGAAAAAGTCTAAAATACCACCTCTGAGGGAAAACTGACCCTCGCCCTCTATGGCGTCACATCTTTCATACCCCAATAATGTCAGAGCCTTTACACAGGAATCTATAGAAATAGTTTTGCCTACACGTATGTTAAGGGTTGCATCTGCCAAGGCATATTGAGGTATAGTAAGCTGTGCGGCGGCATCAGGGCAGGTAATTACACCGTCGCATTCTTCGGTAAGAAGACTCATCAGCACGCCAAGGCGTTTTCTTTCGTCATCGTGGGAAACACCGCTTACGTTTTGAAAGGTAAAGTCGCGATATGGGTAGAAAAGCACGTTCATACCCATTGCCCTAAGGTCGTCACATAGGGTGTTTGCTTCGCGTTCGTCGGCACATATACAGAAAGCTTTCGAACTTTTCTCTTTGCAAAGGCTATAAATAACGCTTGCCTTGTGAACGCTTGATAATCCTGTGGCACCAACGGAACAGGGCTTGCTTAAGGCAGAGCTGAGTTCCTTATAGGGCTTTAGTTTTTTAAATAAGTCGAAAATAAATTCCATATTTCCTCCAAAGGGTAACGGCTCGCAATTAGTTACCCATAGGGTATTGCGAGCTGAAGTATATCAGTAGGGGCGGATATTAGCCGCCCGCAAAATTATTAAAAATTACGGGTTTCGGGCGATTGATAATCGCCCCTACAGTAGGTTTAAAACTTTAATTAAACCGTTGCATTGCAAGGTCGGTTTTGCCGTCAACAATAAGTGCGGCAGACTCGGCAGCATTGTCCAGAACCTCGTTTAAGGTTTTCATATCTTCCTTTGAAAACTTAGATAGCACCCAGTCCTTAAGGTCATAATCGGGATGAGGCTTTTTGCCAATGCCGATTTTAACCCTGGGGAACTTGTCAGAACCGCTTAAGTAGATGATATTTTTCATGCCGTTTTGACCGCCGTCGGAGCCACTTCGTCTGATTCTGATTCTGCCCACGTCAAGGGATATATCATCAAACATTATAATAACGTTCTCGGGGGGGATTTTGTAGAAATTCATAGCCTCAACAACAGCCTGACCCGAAAGATTCATAAATGTTGAAGGTTTCATCAGAAGACAGCGATGCCCCGAAATAGTACACTCGCCTGTGGTGGATTTAAAGCGGATTTTGGCGAGTCTGCAGTTCTCTTTTTCTGCAAGGCGGTCAATAGCCATAAAACCGCAATTGTGGCGGGTATTTTCGTACTGCTTGCCGGGGTTGCCCAGACCTACAATAATATATTCTATTGAAGATGAAAATTTGGATTTGCCGAACATAATATTTACCTTTCAAGGGAAAATATCGGCGGCTCTGACATTAGTCTAAGCCGCCGTTGAGTTTGTTTTTTTAAATTAAGTAAAGAGGGGAGAAACGGGCTTGTCAGCGAAGATTCTCTCAATAGCTTCTGCAAATACAGGAGCAACGGGAAGTACAGTGTACTTGTCAAGCATATTTTCCTCGGGAACGGGAACTGTGTCAAGAAGGATAAGTTCCTTGATAACAGAGTTCTTGATTCTCTCTGTAGCGGGACCTGAAAGAACTGCATGAGTAGCACAAGCATAAACCTCAAGAGCACCATTGTCGATAACAGCCTGAGCAGCATTGCAAAGTGTACCTGCTGTGTCAATCATATCGTCAACAAGGATTACCTTTTTGCCTTTAATTTCGCCGATGATGTTCATAACCTCAGAAACGTTAGCCTTGGGTCTGCGTTTGTCGATAATTGCAAGGGGGCAGCCGATCTTTGCAGCAAAGTTTCTGGAACGTGTAACAGAGCCAAGGTCAGGAGAAACAACAACAAAACCCTCAGGGTCTTTGCCGATTTTCTTCTTCATGTGGTTAGCAAGCATAGGAGCACCGAAAAGGTGGTCAACGGGAATGTCAAAGAAGCCCTGAATCTGGTTAGCGTGAAGGTCCATTGTAAGAACTCTGTCAGCGCCTGCAGCAGTAATAAGGTCAGCACAAAGCTTAGCTGAAATCGGATCTCTTGCCTTTGCTTTTCTGTCCTGACGAGCGTAGCCGAAGTAGGGCATTACAGCGGTAATGCTTGCAGCAGATGCACGCTTTAAAGCGTCAATCATAATAAGCATTTCCATAAGGTTGTCGTTAACAGGTGTACATGTAGACTGAATTACAAAGCACTCGCTACCACGAACAGATTCGTGAAGAGAAACGGAAATCTCGCCGTCGCTGAACTTTGTGCAGCTACTCTTACCTAAAGGTAAACCGAGGCAGCCTGCAACACCCTGAGCAACACTGGGATTTGAGTTACCTGAGAAAATCTTAATGTCCTTACCGTGAAAAATCATTTGTTTATTCCCCTTTATATAAAATAATAAAGTTTTGCAAAAATAATATGTTTTTTATGCGCCGTAGCCTTTAGCCTTGGCAATTTCCTCCAAGCCCTTTAACTGCTGGGGGTCATTTGCGCCAAGCACTGTGTCGGGATTTTCGGCAATATATACTGAAACACGCTTGCCGTCAGATTTAAGAATCTTTAAAGCATCGGGCAGGTAGTATTCCTTGGCGTTGTTATTAGCTGTGATTCTGTCAAGAACCGACAGAAGTCCAACGGTGTCAAACCAGTAGCCGCCTGAGTTGATTTCCTTAATCTTAAGGGTGTCCTCGTCGGCATCCTTCTGCTCAACAATAGCTTTCAAAGAGCCGTCGGCTTCTCTGGTAATTCTGCCGTAACCCTGAGGGTCATCAATAACCGCAGAAATAACTGTGGCAAAAGCCTCGGTCTTTACATGCTCGTCGTAAGCCTTGCGGATAGTGTCGGCATCCATAAAAGGAGCATCACCGCCTAAAATTACAACAGAGCCTTTGTTTTCATTTAAAAAGTCTTTAGCCATCATAACCGCGTGGCCTGTACCAAGTCTTTCTGCCTG
Source organism: Ruminococcus sp. (assembly GCA_017481395.1). The sequence goes on from JAFUPE010000003.1 coordinate 21,897, forward strand.
ATATGCGGTAGCTACATCATATGGAAGTGTGGCGAGGTAATCGTCTATGTACTCCTTAGCAAAGCCTTTGATAACACAGATATTATTAACACCTGCAGCTTTAAGAGCATCAATAACCCACTGAAGCATAGGTTTTTCTAAAACCTCACAAAGAGTTTTGGGCTTAAGGCTTTTCATACGTTTGCCTTCGCCGCCTGCAAGGATAAGTGCACATTTCTGCATAAATCACAACTCCCTGTTGATTATTATAAATGAAAACACTTTGCAAAAAGCCAAGCGTAATAACAGATACTAACATTATCGCATAAAAATTGGATTTTTCAAGGTGAAATGTATACTTTTTTTGATTTTTGTTATAGATAAACAAATTGTTACGATTAAATTCTAAATATTGGTTACATTTTTTGTCAAAATAGTTTCAAAAAAATGTGGCATTTTCGAAGTTTATTTGTTATAATAACTTTTAGGCATGAGTAGGCGGGGGATTCCGCCGTAAATGCGAGGCAGTTTCATACTTACTTACACTGCCGTTTAATACACATATTATTTTAATTGGAGGTTTTTCAAATGAGCCACAAGTATGTTTACCTCTTCTCAGAGGGTAACGCAACAATGCGTGAGATTCTTGGCGGTAAGGGTGCTAACCTTGCAGAGATGACTTCTCTCGGTCTTCCCGTTCCCCAGGGCTTCACAATTTCCACAGAGGCTTGCACACAGTACTACGAGGATGGTCGCAAGATTAACGACGAGATTCAGGCACAGATTATGGAGTACATCGTAAAGATGGAAGAGATCACCGGCAAGAAGTTCGGCGATCTTGAGAATCCCCTTCTCGTTTCCGTTCGTTCCGGTGCTCGTGCTTCTATGCCCGGTATGA
>JAFUPE010000051.1 GCA_017481395.1 Ruminococcus sp.
GTGTCCTTGGAGTTCTCGTCCATAACGATGAACTTATCCTTAGGAGAACGGCCTGTGTAGATACCTGTCATAACATTAACAGCACCAAGCTCTGTTTCCTGGCCCTTTTCGAAACCTTCGAGTGTGGGGTCAGTTTCTGCCACAAAAAGCTCTTCGTAAGAAGGATTGTGGATAATTTCTGTAGCACCAGTGATGCCGTAAATGCTCAAATCTAAATTGTTCATGATATTACCTCTTTTCTATAAATAATGTTTATCAGAATAAGATTATGATAAACTGTGAAACCAATACAACTGCAATAAGTGCAATGGGATATGTTGCTGAGTAAGCTGCTGCAACATCTTCTGTTCCTGCTGTGCCGATAAGAGTACCGAGAGCAGGAGTACTTGTCATGCCGCCTGTAAGAGAGCCTAAGTTGTTGAGAAGGCTGAGCTTAAGAACGTACTTGGCAAAAATGAATCCAACAATAAGGGGAACAATAGTCATTATAACACCATATACAAAGTACATGGGGTCGAAGTTTGCTACAAACTCTGCACCGCCGGGGATACCTGCACCAACAAGGAAGAGTACAAGACCTAACTCTCTGAAGAGCTTAAGTGTGCTATCAGCGGGCATAATTTTTACAGGACCAACTTTGCCGAAATGACCTAAAATAAGGCTCATAAGCAAGCAACCGCCTGTTGTTGTAAGTGAGAAGCAAGTACCGCTAAGGCCTGCTGAGGAAAGGGGAATCTTAACCTGGCCGAGAAGTGTACCGAGGATAGCTGCCAGAGCAAAGCCTGCAATACCGAGGTGGTCGATTTCAAAAAGCTTACCCTTGCTCTTCTTAGCCTTATCATCAGCTTTGATAACAAGCTTTGCACGCTCAGCTGCCATATCGGCCTTTGTAAGCTTAGGCATAAGCTGAACGAAAAGAACAACGCCAACAACACCGAAGATGTATGCGATACCGTGACCAACAGAAACAAGGCCTGTGTACTCTGTCGCAACAGTTGCCTTTGCAGCAGAGAAAGCAGGAGTAGATGTAAGTGAGCCTGAAAGTAAGCCTACAATCATAGCTACGAAACCGTCCTGATTTTCAATGGATGCACCATAACCGATAAGCTCGCCTGCGTAGATACAACCAACAGCAGCAAGACCGCCTGCTAAAATAACAACTAAACCGAGAAGAACATAGGATTTGAAGTTCTTCTTAAAGTTACCGAAGAACTTGGGGCCTGCAATGTAACCTACAGAGGTTACGAAAAGAACCAGACCTAAGCTTTCGATAATTGATAAACCGCCGTTAAAATCATAAGGTTTTGAGGAAGCCGCAAAAACAAGTTCGCCTGCTTCATTTGTGCTGAAGAAAAGTGCACCCGCAACAAGTGCAATAATAAATACGCCTGCGTCGCCTAAAGAAACACCCTTAATTGTGATTCTGCCCAGTGCATAACCCACAAGCAAAACGCCGAATACTACAAACAGCAATGTGTAAATATTGCTGATTGAAATAACTCCGTTAAAAAAACTCATTCTTAATATTTCTCCTTTGGGTGAGCCAATAGGATTTAATTATTCATACCCACCCTTTGATTAAATACTTGTGAACCCCTCAGGCTCACTGTTTTATTATAAGTCAAGCACCCTCACCACACAACCGTGCGGTGAGAATGCAACTGACCCAATCAGATGCTCTTCTGATTTGTATAGTTAGGAAGAAGCTTGGGAGATACAGTTTCAGTAGTAATGCCTGCATCTGCAATTTCGTTTTCAAACTTCTCGATATGAGCTAAAGTAAGCTCGCCTACTGTTACTGTTTTAGCCTTGGCAGCAGCATTGATACCTGCGCTTCTGCCGAAAACAATAATATCAAGGAGGGAGTTACCCATAAGTCTGTTCTTGCCGTGGATACCGCCAACAGCCTCACCTGCAACAAAGAGGTTCTCAACATTTGTTGTAATGCAGTTTGCATCAATGTCAAGACCGCCGTTCTGATAGTGAAGTGTGGGATAAACAAGGATAGGCTCCTTGCGGATATCGATGCCGTACTTGTCAAACATTCTCCACATAGCGGGAATTCTCTTCATAATAGTACCCTCACCGCCGATTTTTTCAATCATGGGAGTATCAAGCCATACACCGTTACCACTGCCTGTGTCGATACCCTTTTCACGCTCACCGCACTCACGGATAATAGAAGCTGCAGCAACGTCACGGGTCTCAAGGGGATGCATAAATACTTCGCCGTTTACGTTAACAAGCTTTGCACCTAAGGATCTAACCTTCTCAGTAACAAGAGCACCGAAAATCTGCTCGGGGTATGCAACACCTGTGGGGTGATACTGTAATGTCTCGGCATAGAGAAGCTTTGCGCCTGCTCTGTAACCTAAAACAAGGCCGTCAGCAGTTGCACCATAGTGGTTGGATGTGGGGAAACCCTGGTAATGCATACGACCTGCACCGCCTGTTGCGATGATAACGGTCTTTGCCTTAGCTACCAAGAGCTCCTTGGTTTCCATATTCATAAGAACTGCACCTGCAGCATTGCCGTTTTCGTCAAGAATAAGCTCGATAGCTGCTGTAAAGTCGATTACGGGGATATTACGGTTGAAAACCTCATCACGGAGTGTTCTCATAATCTCAGCGCCGGAGTAGTCCTTAGCAGCGTGCATACGCTTGCGGGATGTACCGCCGCCGTGAGTTGTTAACATTGTGCCGTCTGCATCTTTATCAAACTCAACGCCTAAGTTTGAGAGCCACTGAATAGCCTCGGGAGTATCGCAAACAAGCTTCTGAAGAAGCTCACGCTTTGCAGCAAAGTGACCGCCGCCGAAAGCGTCTACAAAGTGGATTGCAGGAGAATCGTTGGGCTTATCGGCAGCCTGAATACCGCCTTCTGCCATCATTGTGTTTGCATCACCGATTCGAAGCTTTGTAACGATCATAACGTCAGCGCCTGCTTCGTTAGCTTCGATAGCTGCAGAAGCACCTGCACCACCGCCACCGATAATGAGAACATCGGTCTCGTAATCGGGGTTTGTGAGGTCAACAGACTCAGCAGTAATACGGCTGTGAGCCTGTAATGTCTCAGCTAATTCAAAGGGAACCTTGTCGCCTTTGTTGGGACCGATTTTCAAAACATCAAACTGGTCCTGTCTGTAGTCAGGATGAAAAGCTGCAAGCAAGTCTTCCTTCTGCTTAGCTGTCATACGCTCAGGCTCTAATGCAATATTTTTTTCTCTGGCCTGCTCAACGAGCTCCAAAGATTTCTGGAATTTTTCTGAATACATATGCTTTTCCTCCTTACTTCTCGATTTCTCTGTTGTTATAAAGTTCTTTCATCTCATCGATGGGCTTCTGCATAAGAGCCTCGATAAGTTCATTGAAATCACCGTTCTTGATTTCTCTTACACGGTCTTCAAGGTGACCACATCCGGGAGCAAGGTACTTACCGTTGATTCTTCTGGCAAGCATTGCAACCTGAGGATGAGAAATGCCGGCAGGGCATCTTGAGGAGCAAACACCGCACATTACGCAGTCAAAGGACTCCTCTGCACATTTTTCAAAGTCACCGCGCTGAGCGTAAGCAATGTACTGCATTACGTTAAGCTCCTGAGTACAAGCCTTTGTGCAGGCGTTACAACCGATACAAGCATAAATCTCAGGATAAAGCTGCATCATAACAGTTTCTGTTGTGGGGATTTTCTCGATATCATAAACCTGCTTAACAAGGGGGAAGAAAGGCAATGTAGCAATATACATATTGTCCTGAACCTTTGTCTGGCATGCAATACAAGCATGTAACTCTTTGTCGCCTTTAATGCGATAGATAGTTGCGCAAGCACCGCAGAAACCGTTTCTGCAGCCGCAACCGCGAACCAACTGGTAGCCTGCATATTCCATAGCAGTCATAATTGTAAGGTTTTCGGGCACTTCGTATCTTTTACCGAAAAGAAAAATATTTACTGTATTTTCCATGATATATTCTCCTTAATACTCACTGGGGAGTTCTTCCAGCTCATCACAACGGAAAACAGGACCGTCCTTGCAGACATATTTTGCACCAACATTACATCTGCCGCACTTACCTACACCGCACTTCATTCTGAGCTCAAGTGTTGTATAAACGTTAGTTTTATCAAAGCCGATAGCGCAAAGACCATCAAGTGTAAACTTAATCATAATGGGAGGACCGCAAAGAACAGCAACCTTGTTTGTGTCGAAGCCAAGCTCTTTAACGTAGTTGGGAACAAAACCAACGTGACCGTCCCAACCCTCCTGAGGATTATCGATTGTAAGGTAAACGTTTACGCCTTCGTCTTTCTGCCACTCGTCGATAATCTCCTGATAATCAAGAAGGTCATCCTTGCTTCTGGAGCCGTAAACAATGTCAATCTTACCGTAGCGGTCACGGTAATGACGGCAGTAGTTGATTACAGAACGAAGAGGAGCAAGACCAACACCGCCTGCAATAAAGAGGAGGTCTTTGCCTGCAAACACATCATCTACAGGGAAAGGCTTGCCGTAGGGGCCACGGATTGTAATCTGCTGGCCTACCTCAGCCTGATGTAACCAATCGGTTACACAACCGCACTTTTTAATGGAGAACTCCATAAACTCCTCGTTTGTGGGAGAAGATGTAATGGAGAACATTGCCTCACCTACACCGGGAACCGAGAGCATTGCACACTGACCGGGTCTGTGGTCAAAAGCCTTTTTGCCGTCAACAGTTACAAC
>JAFUPE010000052.1 GCA_017481395.1 Ruminococcus sp.
ATGTAATTACAGTACCGCCTGTAAGGATAGCAATATCCTGAAGCATTTCTTTTCTTCTGTCGCCAAAGCCGGGAGCCTTGACAGCAACACAGGTAAAGGTACCACGAAGCTTATTAAGAACTAAGGTCGTAAGAGCCTCGCCCTCTACGTCCTCGGCAATAATAAGAAGCTTTCTGCCTGCCTGAACTATCTGCTCAAGTAAGGGTAAAATCTCCTGAGTTGTGGAAATCTTTTTGTCTGTAATAAGGATAAAGGGGTTGTCGAGCTCGGCAATCATCTTATCAGTGTCGGTTACCATATAAGGTGCAATATAACCGCGGTCGAACATCATACCCTCTACAACCTCGCTGTAAGTCTCGGCTGTTTTGGATTCCTCAATAGTAATAACACCATCCTGAGAAACCTTTTCCATAGCTTCGGCAATAAGCTTACCGATAAACTCGTCGCCTGAAGAAATTGTAGCAACACGAGCAATGTCGGTAGAGTCCTTAACCTGCACGCTGTTAGCTGTGATTGCCTCTACTGCTGCATCTACTGCCTTTGAGATACCCTTACGTAAAATCATGGGGTTTGCACCTGCAGTAACGTTCTTCATACCTTCACGAATAAGTGCCTGTGCAAGAAGTGTAGCGGTAGTTGTGCCGTCACCTGCGGCGTCGTTTGTTTTAACGGAAACCTCTTTTACAAGCTGTGCACCCATATTCTCGAAGGGGTCGTCAAGCTCGATTTCCTTTGCGATGGTTACACCGTCATTGGTAATGAGGGGTGCTCCGTACTTTTTGTCAAGAACTACGTTTCTGCCCTTGGGTCCAAGGGTAATTTTTACGGTATCTGCAAGTTGGTCGATACCGCTTTTGAGTGCTTTACGGGCGTCTGCACCGTATGCAATCTGCTTTGCCATAATAATATACCTCCCTATTATTCTACAACAGCCAGAATATCAGACTGTCTTACGATTGTGTATTCTTCACCGTCAAGCTTAACCTCGGTGCCTGAATACTTTGAGGTGATAACCTTATCACCAACGTTTACGTACATTGTAACCTCTTTACCGTCTACAACTCCACCGGGGCCAACTGCAACAACATTTGCAAACTGGGGCTTCTCCTGTGCAGCAGACGAAAGAACAATACCGCTGGCGGTAGTCTGCTCGGCGTTGTCTACCTTAAGTACAACTCGGTCAAGTAAAGGTTTAATAATCATATATATCCTCCTTTTTCATATAGAACAAAATAATTAGCACTCTGTATCTTAGAGTGCTAATTATATTTTAAACCATATTTTGTAAAAAATCAAGTATATTTTGAAAGCTACAGAAAAACTTTTAATGAACAAAGTGTTAATCACGAGGTTTTAACGAAAACAGCTTTGTCCGATATATCATCAGAAAGTGTAAGGTTTAGTGATTTTTGTACTGCCGAATTTATGACTACCGTACAATCTGTGGCATATTCAACGGGAATTTGCGAAACCGACTTTAAGGAGCGAAGCAAAATAGCAGAAAGCTCGCCTGCACTGTAGCCAATGTGCTCATAGTCTGTAATACATGTTGCAAGGCAACCCGCCTCCACAAGCTCAGAGCTTTCGGCAAAGACAGGAATATTATTTTCTTTTGCCAGCTTAAGGGTATCCTTTAAGCCCGATTTTACCAACGCGTCATCGGTAAGATAAAGGGCGTCGCATTTTTCTAAAGCTTTGTCAAGCTCGCTTTTATATTCTTTTTCTGTTAAAGAAGGATACATCGTAAACTTAACATCTATATTCTGAGACTCGCCGCTTGCAAGATTTGCCGAAAATATTGACTCTTCATCAGCACCGTTATAAAGACAACCTATACGTTTAACCTGAGGATAAAGAGCTTTAATAAGCTCTATCTGCTCAAATACAGGCGAATAGTCACACACACCTGTTACGTTAGCCTCAGGCTTTTCACAGGACTTTACAAGCTGTGTACCTATGGGGTCATTTACACAAGAAAACACTACAGGAATATCCGAGGTAGCTTCTTTTGCGGCAGTGGCGGCATCTGTGCCGATTGCGTAAATAAGCACAGGATTTTCTTTAACCAATGCCTCTGCGGATTTCGCAAGCTCCGCCTCAGATTTACATTCTATGTGATTAAGGATATAGTTATCGTTTTCGGTATATCCGTTTGAAGAAAGAGCATTTACAAATCCATCGAAAGCTTTTTGAGTGTTTTCGTCAAGCTCTAAGCTTAACACAGCAACCCTCTGAAGCGGTGTTGCCGTAGTAGTTTCTGTTGGCTCTGTATCTTCCGCCGAATTACAGGCGAATAATGAAAAGGAAAGCAAAAGTGCAAGTAAAAGTGCTGTTAGTTTTTTCATATAATCACTCACTCTGTTTTAAAATACATATAAAGCTGGCATTTTAACATTCCGTTATAAAGCTTACGGCGTTTGTCAGCTTCTCGTCCGAAGCATTTTTCGAAGTCATCATCGGGAGTTATAATAGCATAGCTCCAGCCCTGTTTTTTCTTAAAACGTTTGCCCATTGTAAAATAAAGCTCTTCTGCTTCATTAATAGAAAGCATTCGCTCGCCATAGGGCGGGTTAGTTATAAGAGTACCCCTCTCTTCGGAAGGGATAAAATCCTTAACATCCTGCTGAATAAAGGTAATTCTGTCAGCAACACCTGCTTTAGTTGCATTAGACTTAGCAATTTTTAAGGACTCGGCATCGATATCGAAGCCTGTGGCTTTGAAATTACAGTCGGTAATACGCATAGCACGTGCGTCTGCTCGCTCTTTTTCCCAAAGTTCTTTAGGAATGCATTCCCAATTTTCGGCGGCAAAGCTACGCTCTGCACCCGGAAAAATCTTCATAGCGGCTAAGGCGGCTTCGATAAGAATTGTACCGCTTCCGCACATAGGGTCAACTACAAAATGGTCCTTTCTCACCTTCGAAAGGTCAACCATAGCAGCGGCCAAAGTCTCCTTAATAGGAGCCGAGTTTGACTCGGCACGATAGCCGCGTTTATAAAGACCTACTCCTGTAGTATCAAGCATAATGCTTACCCTGTCTTTACGGATAAGGAATTTAATCTGGTGAACTCCCCTGCTTTCGTCAAGCCAATCGGTTTTGCGGATTCGGCTAAGACGTTTTGCCACAGCTTTTTTGATAATTTTCTGGCAGTCGGGCACACTGTAAAGTTTTGAATCAAGAGTCGCACCAGATACTGGAAAGGCTTCGTTTTCTAAGATGAAATTTTCAAAAGGAAGCTTTTCGACACCATTAAAAAGTTCTTCGAAGCTTAAGGCTGTAAACTCACCCAAAAGCACCACAATTCGCTCGGCAAAGCGAGAGCGTATATTGGCACGAATCATAATGTCGTAGCCGCCTTTAAAAAGAACTCTGCCGTTTTGTGCCTCTACATTTTCGGCACCCATAAATTTAAGCTCATTTGCTACAAGCTTTTCGAGACCGAAAAGACATGGAGCACACATTGTAAATTTTTGCATATTATTCTCCGATAATTTTAAAGAAAAAGGTGGGGACATCCCCACCTTATTGCGTTTAAATTTTAGTCATCAGTAGGCTCTAAAAGACCGTAGGAGCCGTCTTTTCTGATATAAACTACATTGATAAGATTTGTGTCGGCATTTGTGAACATATAAAACTGATGTCCTACCAACTCCATCTGCAGTATTGCTTCTTCAACAGAAACAGGTTTAACAGGAATCTGTTTACGACGGACAATGTCGAGGGAACCCTCGTCGTCCATGGTTACATCATCCTCGGCGGGGGCTAAGATAAGGTCGTCAATAGAGCCTGCCTTAATACGCTTAGAAAGCCTTGTTTTATGCTTTCTGAGTTGACCGGAAATAAGGTCGATTACCTTGTCGAGGGCATCGTTCATCTCGGGCATTGTGGACTCTGCACGGAAAACCATAGAATTGTCTTTAATGGTAATTTCCACAGTCTGACGGTTTTTCTCCAAGGTTACTACTACGGTAGCCTCGGCATTGTCAGAGAAAATCTTTGAGAACTTTTTGAGCTTCTGCTCAACTCTTTCCTTAAAGTTGTCTCTCAGGTTTACCTTGCGTGCTACATAAGTAATCTTCATAGGTTTAGCCTCCTTTTAGGGTATTTTATTTTCTGCCGCCGTGGCCTCTTCGGCTGTAACCGCGGCTTTCACCGCCTCGTTTGAGGTCGGAAAATTTGTCTTGGCTGGATTTTTTGAACTTGTTCATCATATCCTCAAAGCCTTGATTGGAGGAGATTTGCTCCTCCCAATATTCCTCAGGCGGAACATTAGGGTTAAACTGAGGCTTTTGCTCAACCTTTTTAGGTGTAAACTTACGCTCGTTATTCTGGGGTCTGGGGCGTGGACTTGATTGCTGAGGCTTTTCTTCTCGAGGCTGTGCCTGCTTGATAGAAAGTGCGATTTTACCATTCTCAGCAATTGAAATTACCTTAACCTTTACAGTTTGTCCAACTGTGAAGAGCTCGTTAATATCCTTAACAAAGCCGTTTGACACCTCTGAAATATGCACAAGGCCGTCAGGGCCGTCAGGCAGGCTTACAAAAGCTCCGAAATTTGTAATACTTGTAATTTTTCCTTCGTAAATGCTTCCCTTTTCCGGTTTCATACTTTTCCTTTCGATTTAATCAGTGGGCCGAGTTAAATCAGTCACCTGAAGAATTTATAAAAACACGCTCGCCGCTTTTGACGTAATCGTTGTCCCTTGCAACCTTGGTGGCATATTTTAAATACTCCACATCGGAATAAACCACTGCCTCAAGCTCGGCGTTTTTCATCTCTTGAATTTCAATCTCGTGCTGTAAAGATTCAAGCTCGGCACGCTTTTCGGCGGTTTCGGCATAAATACCCGAAACAGTATAAACAAACACGCCTAAGAAAACAACCACAGCAAGACTGAAAACTATGTAAAGAAAAGGGCTGCGTTTTTTATTAGATTTTATAACTTTAAGCTGCATTTTAACGTACCCCTTTCTGACAGTCTGTAGAAATATCCTTTTTATTTATTTTATTATACAACATCTTGTGGGTAGCTTTCAATAGTTTTTTGATAAATCCTGAGATATTTTTTTGAAGAAATCCGTAAAACTTGCGAATATGTTTATATATAACTGCAAACAGCTTATCAATAAGAATACCTAAGGTGAATTTATATATTAAAATAACAATAAATTCACCGATAACCACATAATAGCGAACAAAGCCGTCGGTAAAACCAATGCTAAAAAAATACGTTATCAAAGTAAATAACAGCATATAGACTACGTCACAGATTACCGTGGGGATTTTTCGGTTATTAAAAGCTGTTCTTATACACTTAAAAAACGTATATGCTACCCCTAAAATCAAACCGCATATCAGCGAACAAAGAAATGTATATGTCTGCGAGGTAAGATTTACATCAAGCATTATTTAAAAATCCTCGCCATGAAGCCTTTCTTTTCGCTACCTGCAAGATAATGCAGAGATGATATTTCACCATCGATAACAACCTCTGATGTCTCCAGCGACAACTTGCTGATGTGAAGTGACGAGCCCTTAACTACAAGCATACCTAATGTAGTAACAATATTAACGGTTTCCTCGTCAAAACCTTGTACATCTAAAACTCCGCTTAAACTGAGTATCTTTCTGTTATCTAGAGTAAGCACATGTGGGCGGCTGGCTGATTTTTCTTGCATATAAAAAACCTCCGTACAAATATAATAATTTATACGAAGGTAATCACTCATTTATTACTGACAGCAGAATACATAGCCGCAGCATCATCTTTTTTTGCGTATTCATTGATCCTTTCTACCTTGACGGCAATTTTTCGCTCACCGAAGGTGATTTCGATAATATCACCTACCGCCACACTGTAGGAAGCCTTAGCAACCTTGCCGTTTACAGTAATCTTACCGCCGTCACATGCGTCATTGGCGACAGTACGGCGTTTTATAAGACGGGAAACCTTTAAATATTTATCAAGCCTCATATATCCTCCTGAAAAACAACAGTGGGCAAGTAACACCTGCCCACCGTAAAGAACTAATTACTTATTAACAGCGTCCTTGAAAGCCTTGCCAGCCTTGAATGCGGGAACCTTGCAAGCTGCGATTTCGATTTTCTCGTTTGTCTTGGGGTTGCAGCCTGTACGAGCGCCTCTTTCTCTCTGCTCGAATGTGCCGAAACCTACGAGCTGAACCTTCTCGCCAGCAGTGATGGACTCGATAATTACGTCGATAGCAGCATTAACTGCCTTCTCAGCGTCAGCCTTCTTGATGTCAGCCTTTGCTGCTACAGCAGCAACTAATTCTGTCTTGTTCATAGTGTGAAACCTCCGATAAATTTTAAAATTTATATAGGCGGCAATGCCGCTAATAAACAATTATTGTAAAGCCTTTACCTGCTCCCAAAGCTTATCGAGCTCTGAAAGAGAAAGTGAGTCTATGTCCAAGTTTTGCTCCTTGCAAAGCTTTTCCATTCCTTCAAAACGGGAAATAAAACGCTCGGTTGTATCTGAAAGAGCCTTTTCAGAGTCGATTTTAATAAGTCTGCCTACATTAACAGCAGAGAAAATTACGTCGCCAAGCTCAGCGTGACAACATTCTGTATTGCCTGAACTGATAGCCTCCCTAAGCTCTGTAACTTCTTCACTGAGCTTATCAAGGGCTGAAAGTGCAGAGTCAAAATCAAAGCCTGCCTTCTTAGCTTTATTCTGCACCTTATCTGCCCTGATTAAAGCAGGAAGTGCAGGAGAAACGCTGTGCATAACCTCAGAATGGCTTTTCTGAGATTTAGTCTGCATTTTAATGGCGTCCCAGTTTTTTAGTACTGTTTCGCTGTCCTCAGCGTTAACGTCGGCAAAAACATGAGGATGACGCACAATAAGCTTTTTGCATATATCGCTACATACATCATCAACAGTAAAGGAGCCTTTCTCGGCTTCAATTTGGGAATGAAAAACAACCTGCAACAATACGTCACCAAGCTCTTCCAGAAGAAGGTCACGGTTGTCGGTATCTATTGCCTCGATAGCTTCGTAGCATTCCTCGATAAAATCGCGACGGATGGACTTATGGGTTTGCTCTCTGTCCCAAGGGCAACCGTCAGGTGAACGGAGGATTGACATAATGTTTACAAGGTCGTAAAAATTATATTCAGACTTGAAATCAAAATCTATCATAGTGTCCTCCGTAAGAAACGCATAGTTTCCTTTCTAATCAACTATTCTACCCTATAAGATGCAGTTTTTCAAGTATTATTACAATTTTTTTACAATTTAAAACCATTTTTATTTCAGACATTGAAAAAGTATGCAATATAAACAAAAAGGCTATGTATATTATAGCAGAAATAACTATAGAAAATATTAAGTTCATATTAACCTTGTAGTAGCAAAGGTACGCAGACACTCCGCAGACAACCGAAGCGACAAAAGGCTTTAATAAAACCGACAAGAAATCAAGCCTTACTTTAGTGTACTTAAGAAGCAAAAACGAGGCTACTAAGCACATAAGTAAATTTGACAAAAGTGAACCGATTGCTGTTGAGACAATGTTAATATTTATATTTCTACCAAAGAAAAACGACACCAAAACTTTAAAGCTTGTGCCAAATATAAAAATAAACATCGTCAGCTTTGCCTTACCTATTCCCTGAAGCATTGAACACACAGGAGTACAAAGTCCCATAAAAATCGAGGCTATACCCATAACCTGTAGCACAGGTACTCCGTACATTGGAATATTCGGATTAGAATAATACACAAAGCTTAAAATAGGCTGTGACAATACCGTAAGCCCTATTCCACAAGGAAAAGCAAAAATTGCCGAAAGTCTGATAACGGTTTCTATAGATTTTTTCAGCTCTCCTCTGTCTCCCTTTGTGTATGCGTTTGTTACGTTTGGCATAGCACTGGTGCCGAAGACCTGTGTTACCGCCGCAACAATTGAAAGAATTGTAAGGCATGAGCTGTAATACCCCCATATACAGGTGTGGGCAGTATCGGAAACAAATATTTCTTCATAAAGTTGGGGGTACCGAAGCAAAAGCTCGTTGGGGTGATTTTCCACCATATTCTTTAGAATTCTGTTTAAAATTGTGGCATCAAGGGAGTTTGCAAAGCTCATAACCATTGCTCCTACCCCCACAGGCAACGCAACACTTAGCATATTTTTGAAGGTCTGTCGTTTTGATATAGCTTCGACGCTGTTTAAATAATATCCTTCTGGTATATCGCCCTTTTTCAGTACAAAGCGGATTTTGAGGTACAGAAACGAAAGTACACTGCCCATTGTAATACCGAAAATCGAAGCCGCAACCGAAAATGAAAGAAGGGTGCGGTATGCTTCGTCTTTGTTATTAAAGCTAAGTCCGAAAACAGTTTGGTTATGGGCGTACTCCTTAGCTCCTGAGTTTATAATCACATAAGAAGCAACAACACCAATGGCGATTTTTGCAACAGCCTCGATAACCTCGGAAACCGCAGTAGGGGTCATATTACGAAGTCCTTCGTAGTAGCCTCTGTAAACCGACAACAGACACCCGAAAAGTATAGTAGGAGCAAGCATTAATATTGCAAGCAGAGAATAAGGCGAATCTATATATCTTACATATACAAATCCGCCTGCGGCCATTAATAAGAAACAAGCCGTACCCATAATAATGAAAAACGGCTTTGCTACTTTATATACCTGTCTGACATCGTTATACCGCTTTTTCGCATAAGCTTCGGACACCATACGGGAAATCGCCACAGGAAAGCCTATAGTAGCTAAAGTAAACAGAGGAACATAGAGCTCGTAGGCATTGGCAAAAAGTCCTGAGCCGAATTCGCCGTAACTTTCACCCAAGGTGCTGTAAAGATTAGTAAGCAAGACCTTTTGCAACAGTCCGCAAAGCTTTACCAGCACCATGCTGACAGTAAGCACAAAGGCCCCTTTCAAAAACGACTGAGAGACAGGTTTATTTGATTTTGAGGTTTTTAAAGACATATACCCCACCGATATTTTAAAGGTACTTTAATTATTCCTCGGCTTCGGTATTCATAGAGGTATTCTGAGTAAATTCACTGCTTTTAAGTCCTACAATCTGTTGGCGAATGCTTTTGAGCCTGTCATACATATCGTGGATAGCAGTAACATCCTCGTTAACATTAAGGTTTGCATCATTTAAGCTGTAAGCCTTGTAGACCTTTGCACCTAAAAGCTTAAGGCTTTTTGAAATCTCACGCTGTAGCCTGTTTTCATTTATTTTAAGACGCGAAAGCTCAACCGCCGCGTCTGCCTTTCTGGAAACCTTGTCTGCACAGGCTTTGGCGTTAACAGAAAAATCATCTAATAAGCTCATAATATCCTCCCCGTTAAAAATGCTTTTCGTAGAAATCATAGACAGCCTGCTTTCTATTTGAAAGCTCAGAGTATCTGTCTATATATTCATATGGATATTTGAAATTAAATATACGCTCCAAATGCTCACTGCCAAAAGCTTTAAGCTTTGAAACGGCACCTGCACCGCAGGCAAGGATGGTATGGGTTTCGTCCATAATATACACATTATAAAGACCGTCGAAACCTTCTTTTGCCCAGCCTGTATTCTCAAGATTACCAAGCATCTTGCTTTGGCGGTAAAGATAATACGGACGGAAAGCATTGTCGGAAAGTTTTGAATAAGCGTAAGAGAGCATATCGGACACAGAAGTGTTAGAGCTTTCGGTAATAAGTTTATTCTCGGCTGTGATAAATGAGCTTCGCTTCATAGAAAGTGTGTGAATAGTAACGCTTTCTGGCGAAAGAGCTAATATTCCGTCAACGGTTTTCTTGAAGGAATCCACCGAATCGGTATCCAGTCCTGCAATAAGGTCTGTATTTATATGTGTAAAGCCAAGCTTTTTTGCCAAATTAAAGGCAGAATAAAATTCCTCGGTGGTGTGCTTTCTGCCGATTGCATTTAAAACACTGTCATTTAAGGTCTGGGGGTTTATGCTTAAGCGGTCACAGCCAGAGGATAGAATTGCCCTTAATTTATCCTCGGTAATAGTATCGGGTCTGCCTGCTTCTACAGTAAATTCTCTCAGAAAAGACATATCAAAGCTTGACCTTACTGTACCTATAACTCGGCTTAAATCTTTATCTGAGAGAGTCGTAGGTGTTCCGCCGCCGATGTAAACAGTTTCAAGCCTTAAGTTTAAATCCTTTGCAATTTTTGCGGTTTCTTTGATTTCTTCAAGTAGAACATCCACATAAGGCGAAATAAGGTGCTTTGCCTTTTCTACAGACTGAGAAACAAAAGAGCAGTAGTTGCACCTTGTGGGACAGAAGGGTATGGATATATATAGGCTGAATGAATCTTTTCTTGAAAGTTCGAGAATTCTTCGTTCGTTAGCCTCGGTAACCTTTGCAAGATTAATTTTCTCTTTGCTTACAAGCAGGGTATCATTAAAATATTTTTCTGCCTCTTCCCTGCCGATATCGTCAGCAAGTCTTCTGAAAAGCTTAATAGGGCGAACTCCTGTAAGAAGTCCCCAAGGAAGCGTGCGATTACAGATTTTTGAAAGGCATTTGTAAAGAAGAGTTGCAAGCAAAAGCTCTATGTCGGCACCTTCATCAGCATCACAGGCAAGCTCTTCGCATTTTGAGTCTACAGACACCTTTACTTTTAAAGTACTATCGATAACCTCGGTATAAACAAAAGGTTCCTCTAAGACTTCAACCTCAGTAACCGTACTGATTTTTTCGTTAGGAAAGAATGCACGTGTTAAATTTTCAAGCTCATATGCAAAGCTGTGGTTAATTATATAAAGTTTCATTATACACTCACATAAGGGTTATTATTTCGTTCGAATTCTAAAGTTGTGGCTTCGCCATGACCGGGGTAAACCGCAAAGTCACCCTGTAGGTTTGCAAGTTTTTTAAGAGATGCAAAAAGCTCGTTTTGGTCGCCTGTGGCAAAATCCGACCTGCCCATAGAAAGCTTAAAAAGTGTATCGCCTGAGAAAATAACATTGTCTTTAAAAGAAACGTAACAGCCGCTGCCAACAGTATGACCGGGCGTACTTAAAAACGTAAGCTCAGTGTCGCCAATAAAAAGGGTGTCGCCGTTATTAAGGGTAATGTCACAAGAAATCACGGGAAAACTACGAAAGCCGAAAGATGCAGAAAGATTAAGAAAACCATCAGAGAGAAAGGACGCATCTTTTGAAGAGACAACCACCTTTGCACCTGTTAAGGTTTTAATTTCTTCTGCAAACCAGATATGGTCGAAGTGACCATGAGTAAGAAGAATATAGTCAAAAGAGTTTTTGTCTGATTCTTCTATAAAATTTAAAAGCTCTGAGCTTTTATAGCCGGGGTCAATTACGGCTTTGCGATTTGTTTTCTCATCGGTTACTATGTAGCAATTTGTGCCCAAGTGACCTACAGGAAAGGTTTTTACACTAATCATTTTGCAAGCTCCAAAGAATCGATAATTATGGTTACAGGGCCGTCATTCAGAAGTTCTACCTTCATATCGGCACCAAAAATACCCTTGGCTACTTTTTTAACACCTAATTCAAGCAAGGTGCTGCAAAAAAGCTCGTAAAGAGAATTTGCCGACTCACCCCTTGCGGCACGCTCGAAATTTGGGCGTCTGCCCTTTTTACAATCGGCACAAAGAGTAAAGTTAGAAACCACCAGAACCTCGCCGTCTACGTCTGCTAAGGAAAGATTCATTTTATCATTTTCATCAGTGAAGATACGAAGCCCCGAAATCTTTCTAGCAAGTGCTACGGCTTCTTTTTCGTCGTCATTTGCTTCAACGCCCAAAAGAATAAGAAAGCCCTGATTTATTGAAGAAACAAGTTTATTATCAACAGTAACGCTTGCGTTACTCACACGCTGCAATACAGCCTTCATTTAATCATTCCCTTGTAATTGAGATAATGCCGTTAATGGTAGCTATACGTGCCATAACCGACTTAAGATGGTCAAGACCCGAAACGTCTAAGGTTACGTTGATAATAGCCTTATTATCAGGAAGCTCGCGGCAATTAAGGGCACGAATCATAATATGCATAGCACTAAGCTGAGAGCTGACATCCGCAAGCAAACCTGCTCGGTCGTTGCCGAGAATCTGCAGTGAGCTCTGGAAAGTATCCTTGACACTTGAAAGCCAATACGCGTTGACCCATCGCTCGGGATGCTCTGCCTTTGAGATATCCTCGGGCACATTGGTACAGTCACGTTTATGAATAGACACTCCGTATCCGCGGGTAACAAAGCCGATGATATCATCACCGGGCAAAGGATTACAGCAACGGGAAAACTTGGTAAGCACGTCATCAAGGCCCTCTACACATACGCCCGAACCGACTTTTGTCTTCGGCTTCGACTCGTTAACAATAACGGGTGCTTCTTCAATAGCTTTAAGATAATATTTCTGGTATACGTCGCGAATACGCTGGCTGATTTTCCAAAGCTGAATTCCGCCGTAGCCTATAGCGGCATAAAAGTCGTCTACGTCCTTGATTTCGATTTTAAGGTTGATTTTTGAAAGAAACTCGAAAACGTCTTTATCCTTAAGCTGGATACCCATTTTCTTAAGCTCGCGTTCAAACTCAGCCTTACCTTCAATAATGTTTTCTTCTCGTTTTTCCTTCTTAAACCACGAACGGATTTTGGCTCTTGCTTCTGAAGTTTTTACAATTTTTAGCCAATCACGCTTGGGACCCTGAGTTTCCTTTTGAGTTAAAATCTCGACAATTTCACCTGTTTTTACCTGATAATCTATAGGCACAATACGGCGGTCCACCTTAGCACCTACCATTCGGTTACCAACAGCAGAGTGAATTGCATATGCCATATCGATTACAGTTGAGCCCTGAGGCAGGGTAATAACGTCACCCTTAGGTGTGAAAACAAAAACCTCGTTGGGGTTAAGGTCGGTTTTGATTGAAGAAACAAGGTCAGTTGAGTCCAAAGCCTCGCTCTGAGTTTCAAGCATTTTACGAATCCACGTGAGACGGTCCTCAAGGGATTGTGCCTTACCACCCTTATCAGAAACACCCGCCTTATACTTCCAGTGTGCGGCGATGCCGTACTCGGCGGTGTGGTGCATATCCCATGTGCGAATCTGTACCTCGAAGGGGATTCCTCGATGGCTGATAACGGTTGTATGCAAAGACTGATACATATTTGCCTTAGGTGTTGAAATATAGTCCTTAAAGCGGTTAGGAATAGGCTTATAGATATCGTGAATAATACCTAAAACATTGTAGCAATCAGTAACAGAATGGACAATAATTCTTACGGCAAAAATGTCGTATATCTGGTCAATGGTTTTGCCCTGAGTATAGGTTTTATGGTAAATGCTGTTAATACTCTTAACTCTGCCGCTGATATAAAGCTCTTCTATAGCACTTTTGCTACGCTCTAAAATCTCTGCCTTAAGGTCAGAGATAAAGGCCTCGCGGTCATTTGCGGTAAGCAAAAGCTCGTTTTCGATTTCCTCGTAGCCTACCGGGTCCAGATATCTTAAGGACAAGTCCTCAAGTTCTTCTTTAATAGCCTTCATACCTAAGCGGTGAGCAATAGGAGCATAAACCTCCATATTTTCTCTGGCTTTATCTCGGCGTTTTTGCTCGTGCATACAGTCGATAGTACGCATATTATGAACGCGGTCAGCAAGCTTAATAATGATAACGCGTATGTCGTTACTCATTGCAATAAGCATTTTGCGAATGCTTTCTGCCTGCTGTTCTTCACGATTTGCAAAAGCAATCTTAGAAATCTTGGTTAAACCATCAATCAGCAGGGCTATTTCGCTTCCAAACTCCTTGGTTACGTCCTCTAAGGTCTTATCGGTATCTTCCACTACGTCGTGAAGAAGTGCGGCGATAATGGCATCGGTATCCATACCCAAGCCTACAAGAATACAGGCAACAGACGTAGGATGCAGAATATAAGGAATACCCGACACACGACGTTGGTCGCCATGTGCCTCTTTAGCATAATTATATGCTCTTTCGATTTTTTCTAAGTCATAGGTGTTGCCGCTTGCTTTTAAAAGCTCTACAAGCTCATGATAATCTCTGTAGTGGGCAGTATTTACTTTTGACATTTCTCCACCTCCCTGAGTTTTCTGATTATAGGTGCACTCTCAATATCCACCTTTTGGTCGACGTCGAGAACTGAAATTTTAAGGCTTTTGGGACCCTCGAAAAGGGTAATAAGCGAAAGCTCTGCCATTGCGTCAAGACAAACCCTAAGCTTGCCGCAAGGCATTGAATTAAGCCGATAACTTAAAGTTTCAAGACTTATATTAACAGTACCGAGAGATTTAAGATACCTGTAAACTGTAGCAAAATCCTGTCTGTCGGGCAAAAGCATTGGAAAATACTGAGTATACTTAGGTGCCAATGGTCTGTTTAATACGAATCTGTCATAAAGCCACATTGAATATAAATGACGCTGGGTTTCAAAGTCTGAATAACGGATACCTCTTGCAATAATAGATAGATAAACGTTATTTTTATAATAATTTTTATCAAGTGAAACCGCCAAATCCACAGTGTCACCTATAGTATATGGAAAATCCTCACAGGACATACCAAAGCACATAACAGTATGTACTGCACCGCCGCGGGTTACGGTAAGCCGCTGATGCTTGCCGTTCGAGAGTGACTTCACATCGGTAATTTTCATATTATAAAGACCAAATAGCGGCGAAGGGTTACCTGCACCGTAGGGCTCTAAAATGCTGAGGGAATCTACCAACTCAATATTAAGAAGTGCTGGATTAAGCTTACAGTCTATATTAACCGTAGGAAGGAATAAGGTATCCAGCGAATCGTAATAATCATAGAGGGCAGTTTTAAAAGCCTCGATATTCTCGGTCTTAAGCGAAAAGCCAACCGCCATAGCATGGCCGCCAAAATGCTCGAGATGCTCACTGCAGGCAAAAATAGCCTCGTTTAATGCAAAGCCATCTATGCTTCTGCCTGATGCTCGTGCAGTATCGCCTTCTTTAGAAATAATTATACAGGCTTTGCCGAAAAGGCCTTTGATTTTTGCGGCAATAATTCCTATAACACCCTGATGCCAATTGTCACCCTCAATAACAATTACGGGATTACGCACTAAGTTGGGATTTTCGCTGATTTTTCGGTCAATTTCTTTTAAAATATCCTGCTCAATTTTCTGACGCTCTAAATTATCCTCGGAAAGATTCGAAGCAAGGCTTAGGGCGTATTCTTCATTATCTGTAAGCAAAAGCTCAACAGATTTTGAGGAAAGTCCCAATCTGCCGCCTGCATTTATTCTTGGAACAATAGAAAATGAAACGTCTGTGGCTGTAAGCTCTTTGCCAGCACAGCCGCTTGCCTTTAAAAGTGCAAGCACACCTGTGCGTTCGGAATTGTTAATACAGCGGATACCGTTCTTTGCAATGACGCGGTTTTCGCCTGTAAGGCTAACAATATCACCGATTGTGCCAATTGCGGCAATGTCAGAGTATTCTTCTAAAAGCATGTCCACGTCGGCGTACTCGCCCTCCATAGCCATAATAAGCTTAAATACTACGCCTACACCGGAGAGTTCCTTAAACTTGCTTTTACAATCGGGACGATGGGGGTTTACAACCGCAACGGCGTTAGGAATCACCTCGGGTACTGTATGGTGGTCGGTAATTACAACATCCATTCCAAGAGAATTTGCAAGCTCTACCTCGTCATATGCCGAAACGCCGTTATCAACTGTTATAAGGAGCTCTGTACCCTCTTTGGCAAGAGTCCTGAGGGCTTCTGCGTTAAGGCCGTAACCTTCTGACGCACGAGCAGGAATGTAGAATTTTACGTCAGCACCCACAGTTTCAAGATACTGAAGCAAAAGTGCTGTAGCGGTAACACCGTCGGCGTCATAGTCGCCGTAGATACATATTCTTTCGCCGTTTTCGACTGCTAAGGTGATTCTTTCAACAGCTTTGTCCATATCCTTGATTTCAAATGGATTATCAAATATAACCTCG
Organism: Ruminococcus sp.; assembly: GCA_017481395.1. The sequence continues at coordinate 15,988 of JAFUPE010000052.1, forward strand.
TCGCTTATAAAAGCCTCTACAGTTTCTGGTGTATTAATACCGCGTACATCAAGCACGGCGGCACATATCATAGGTATGCCGAACTGCTCGGATATACTGAGGGCACGTTCTTTATTTAATTGTGCAACAGACCAGACCTTCATTGTTGCCTCCGAAATTAGTCTTTGAATTTATTTATTAAGTCCCGAGCATATTCCCGGGCAGAGTCAGTGACGGTAACACCGCCCATAATACGTGCAAGTTCCTCTACTCTGCCCTCTGAATCCAGAACGTCAACAGATGTAAAGGTTCTGCCGTCAACACTGCGTTTTTTGATTTTATAATGAGTTTTAGCCTGTGCGGCAATTTGCGGCAGATGAGTAACGCAAAGCACCTGAGTATCCTTGCTGACCTCTTTAAGCTTCATACCGATTCGCTCAGCAGCTGAACCCGAAACGCCCGAATCAACCTCGTCAAATATTAGTGTATCGGTGGGGTCGGCTTGAGAAAGAACGGTTTTAATTGCAAGCATCATTCGTGAAAGCTCGCCGCCTGAGGCGATTTTTGCCACAGGTTTTGGAGGCTCGCCTACGTTTGCCGAAATCAAAAATTCTATTGTATCTGCACCTAATTCATAAAGCTCAACAGGGTTTTGCTCAACAGCTAAAACTGCATTGGGCATATCTAAAAAGTGCATTTGCTCTGATACACTTTGGCAAAATCTTTCTGAGGTTACTCTGCGTCTTTCTGAAAGTGTCTGAGCCAAAGCTGAGGCTTTAGCGAACGCCTTGTCACAGTCAAGCTGAAGCTTTTCAAAGTGTTCCTCGAAATTTAGTAAAACTTCTAACTCCTCTTGTGCATTGCTAAGGTAAGAAATCATTTCTTCCTCGGTGGAGCCGTATTTTTTGGAAAGAGAGTTAAGCAAATCAAGACGCTGTTCGATATTGTCCAGAAGCTCGGGGTCGCTGTCTAAATCAGACAGGATATCCTCACATTCAGAGTAAATATCGCGAAGCTCATATGTAAGATTAGAAAGTCGCTCTGAGAGGCTTTCTGCTGATGAGTGATACCTTGACGCAGAAGACAAATCAGAGGCGGCATCATCAAGAAGATTCAAGGCAGAGGCGCCCTCATTAATGTCGCCACCAAGCTTATAAGCAGCAGCACAAAGGCTTTCGCGGATTCGCTCTACGTTAGTAAGGGCTATGCGTTTAGACATAAGCTCGTCGCGCTCGCCTTCCCAAATATCCGCTGCTGTTAGCTCTTCTATCTGAAAACGCAGGATATCAATTCTGCGGCTTCGCTCCTGTTCGTCGAATCGGCGTTTTTTAAGCTGATTTTCTATGTACTTATATTCATCGAAGGCAACCTTATATTCGTCTAAAAGACTGCTTAAATTTCCTAAGGCGTCAATATAACGAATATGCAAATCAGGAGACATAAGCTCGTAGCTTTCGTGCTGACCATGAATATTTATAAGAAGCTTACCTAAGTCCTTAAGCATTGAAACCGTAGCAACCTTGCCGTTAATGCGGCAGTTGTTTTTGCCTGACAAAGTAAGCTCGCGGAAAACAAGGACTTCACCGTCTGAATCAAAGCCAAGTGCAGAAAGACCCTCGCGGGCTTTGTCGCTTATATCGGTAAAAAGTGCTGTTACCACAGCCTTGTCGGCACCTGTACGGATAAGCTCGCGGGATGTACGAAAACCAAGCACAGCACCTATAGAGTCGATAACTATACTTTTACCTGCACCTGTTTCGCCTGTCAGGGCATTAAGCCCCTCGGAAAAGTTGATATTTGATTTTTCGATAACTGCAATATTTTCTATGTAAAGTTCTGACAGCATAAAAATCTACCTGAATTAAATAAATTTATTAAGTTTAACAACAAAATCTGCGGCTGAGTCGTTATCAGCACAAGCAATGAAGATTGTGTCGTCACCGGCAAGAGAGCCGACAACACCGGAAAACTCCATAGAATCAATAGCGGCACAGGCGGCTGATGCCATACCGCTGTATGTCTTGACAACCACAAGATTTACTGCAGCCTCTGCTGAAATAACCGAGCTTGAGAGAATTCCCGAAAAGCTGGATTTCATTTCGCTAAGCTTCACCTCGGGAGCAATATAGCGGTATTTGCCGTCTGCAGAGAGGGATTTCTGAAGTCTTAAAGACTTTATATCTCGGGAAACAGTGGACTGGGTTACAGAATAGCCCTCGGCACGAAGCTTTTCCAAAAGTTCCTCCTGAGTGTTTATGGGATAAAGCTTTATAAGCTCTAAGATTTTGTTATGTCTGTTAAGCTTCATTTATATTCACCTCTTTTAGTTTTTCACTGGCTAATTTAAAGAAGTTACGCTTTTTAAGTACAATCATATCAAGGGTTTTTTCGGAATTTTTAATCTCAACAATATCATCCTCATAAAGCTCCACAGAAATCTGACCGTCAATTGTAAGATAGCTTTTATCATCGGGTGAATTAGCGTGGATTTTTATAACAGAATTTTCGGAAAGAATAACAGCCCTTGCCGAAAGAGAGTGAGGACACACGGGCACAAGCTCGATACACCTTAAATCGGGCGAAATCACAGGACCACCAGCTGAAAGTGCATAAGCGGTAGAGCCTGTAGGAGTTGCCACTAAAATTCCGTCTGCCCTGTAGGAAGAGACATCTGCTCCGTCAATAGACACCTGTAAATCAATTATTCTGGAGAGTGAACCACGAGACACGACAGCGTCATTTACAGCTATGTATTCCTTACTTGTGCCACTTTTAGAAATAACACAAACAGAAAGTACCGAGCGATTTACAATTGAATATTCGCCCTTTACAAGCTGAGTAATCATATCGATTTCGTCGGCTTCAAGCTCGGCAACATAACCGAGCCTGCCAAGATTAACACCAAGTACAGGCTTACCATGTGATACCGCGTGCTTCGCACTATGTATGATTGTACCGTCGCCGCCAACAGTAAGCACTAAATCCGCGGCTTTTACAAGGTCGCTGTGATTGTCGAAAGCCAAAGCTTCCTTAAATAAATCCGACAAACTGCTTTTATGAAAGAGCACTTCAGCACCTTGAGATATAAGAAGCTCGGCAATTCTTTTGCCTGTCTCGGTTGCTCCTTTTTTATTAAAGTTAACGATTAAAGCGATTTTCATACTATCACCTTACTTATCAAGCTCTGCGTGAGAAAGTTCGGAAAGCTCCTCGGCTGTAACGGTCGCAAAATTTCGGGGATTATCGCTGATTTTAACATACATTAAGTATTCTATGTTACCTTCAGGACCTTTAACAGGTGAAAAATCCAGACCTAAAACATCAAATCCGCTTTCGAGAGCAAAATTAACGATAGTTTCGATAACCTCGGCGTGAACCTTTTTGTCTCTAACTACACCCTTTTTGCCTACCTTTTCTCTGCCTGCTTCAAACTGAGGCTTTATTAAGCACACGCCCCTGCCCTCTTTGCTTAAAAGATTTCGGGCAACGGGCAGGATAATTCGAAGAGAAATAAACGAAACGTCAACAGAGAAAAAGTCTATGTCTTCGGTAATATCAGCTTTGGTAACATTACGGAAGTTGGTGCGTTCCATATTAACCACACGCTCGTCGGTGCGTAATTTCCACGCAAGCTGACCGTAGCCTACGTCGACAGAATAAACCTTTCTGGCACCGTTTTGAAGCATACAGTCGGTAAAGCCGCCTGTAGAAGCACCTATGTCAAGGCTGGTTACTCCCTCAAGGTTAAGGTCAAAGGAAGTCATAGCTTTCTCAAGCTTTAAGCCGCCGCGGCTGACATACCTTAAACCTGAGGAACGAACCTCTAAGGGGGCATCCTCGTCGTACTGGGTGCCGGGTTTGTCAGCCTTTTGGTTATTAACATATACATTGCCCGACATTATTATGGCTTTTGCTCGCTCGCGGCTGTCGGCAAAACCTTTTTCAAACACTAAAACATCAAGTCGTTTTTTCATAATTACCTTCTCATTATATCATAAATACCTAAGGCGTTAAGCCTTAAGCCTTGCATAGATTCTTTTACCGAAGCATGGGGCACAAACTTGTCCTCTACTGCTGTAATACCGTAGGTGCCCTTAAAACCGAGCTTATCTATACCGTAGCCGAAGGTCTCACCTATGCCGCCTGTGAGCATGCCCTCCTCGAAGAAGTGCACCTTGGAAAATTTTGCTGCAAGCTTTAAGGCTTCTTCGTCAATAGGCTTTATACGGCAAAGCTTTAAAATACAAACCTCGATACCGATTTTGGAAAGCTCACGCTTTGCAACGCAGGCTTCGGCAAAAAGCCTGCCGTAGGTAACTATAAGACGGCTGGCATCTTTGTTGCCGTAAAGTGCAAAATTTATGTTATTTTCAGTAAAGTTTTCGGGACGGTAAGGCTCAGACCCTCTTGGATATCTGATAGCAACAAGGTTTTTGTCGCGTATAATGCCTTGTTCCATACAGCCTGCAAGCTCATCAAAATAACATGGTGAATAGCAGGTAGTATTGGGAATTGAATTAAGCATAGAAACGTCAAACACGCCCTGATGGGTTTCGCCGTCCTCGCCTACTATGCCTGCTCTGTCAACACCTAAAACAAGGTGAAGCTTCTGCAAAGACACGTCATGAACAAGCTGGTCGTAGGCACGCTGTAAAAATGTAGAATACACTGCAAAAACAGGAATCATTCCCTGGCTTGCAAGACCGGCACCAAAGGTAACAGCGTGCTCCTCAGCAATTCCTACATCGAAAAATCTGTCCTTATATTTATGAGAAAACTCAGTTAAACCTGTACCCATTGTCATTGCGGCTGTTATGGCACAGATGTTTTTGTTGCGGCTTGAAAGATGGCAAAGACATTTACCAAAAATATCGCTGTATGAGGTTGAGTGTGACAAAGGCTCACCCGAGTCAACGTCAAACTTGCCGATACCATGGTAGTTTTTAGGGTCTTTTTCGGCATAGCCGTAGCCCTTACCCTTGACGGTTACTGCATGAATTAATACAGGCCTGGTTACCTTTTTTGCGGCACGAAGGGTATTTATAAGCTCTTCCATATCATGGCCGTCAACAGGACCGTAATAGAAAAAACCAAAGTTTTCGAAAAGATTGTTGCCTTTAAGTGTTCGCTTTTTAAAGGCATTTTTTATTTTGGTAAGCAGATTAACCAAAGGCTTGCCCACCAATGGAACCTTATTAAGTACTCGTTCAAGCCCCCACTTGGCTTTAAGATACCAAGGGTTAACACGTATACCCGTAAGATACCTTGCAAAGGCACCTACATTCTTAGAAATTGACATTTTATTGTCATTTAAGACTACAATAAAGTTCTTTTTAAATCTGCCTGCATTGTTCATGCCCTCAAAGGCAAGACCGCCTGTAAACGAGCCGTCGCCAATAACAGCAACAGTGTGGCTTGAGTCACCTTTAATAGCCTTAGCCTTGGCTATACCATAGGCGGCAGAAATCGAGGTACTGCTGTGACCTGCACCAAAAGCGTCGTAATCGCTTTCGTCTCTTCTGGGAAAGCCTGAAAGTCCATCCTTACGTCGTATTGTGGCAAGTCGTTCTTTTCTGCCTGAAAGAATTTTATGGGTATAACACTGGTGACCCACGTCAAACACAATGCTGTCGTCAGGCAAATCAAAGACATAATGCATAGCTACAGTCAGCTCAACCACACCCAAGTTAGAAGCAAGGTGACCGCCATTTTCTGAAACAGTGCTTATTATTAGAGCACGAATCTCTTCGCAGAGGGTTGAAAGCTCGTCTATACTAAGCTTTTTTATGTCGGATGGATGTTCAATTTTATCAAGAAGCTGAAAGTTTAGCTTTTTTTCCATAAAAACCACTCATTTGTTTCTGTTAAGTAAATCTTCGGCAAAGCTTACAAGCCCCGAAGTATCGCCCTCAAAAGCATCAAGAGCATTAATTGCCTTATCTGTAAGCTCTTTTGCAAGAGCACGGCATTTTTCAATACCTAAAAGAGATACCATATTGGATTTGTTATTTTCTATATCAGAATTAACAGGCTTGCCCAAAACGTCTGTTGTTGAAGTGACATCAAGAATGTCATCAACAATCTGAAACTGCAAACCGATACATTCGGCGTACTCTGCGGCGGCTGATATTTGCTCGTCATCTGCACCTGCGGCGATACATCCCATTACACAAGCCGCTTTAATTAGCGCCGCCGTTTTAAGCGAGTGCATTAGGCTGACGGTTTCGGAGTCGCCTTCGCATTTTTCTAAAGCAAGGTCTATTACCTGCCCGCCTACCATACCGTCTTTTCCGCAAAGTTTCGCAAGAGCTCGGGCACATTTGGCGGCCGCTTCATAGCCAATTTTACCGACACTTTCGTCAGAAAGGATTGCCTCAAAAGCAAGGCTCTGCATTGCATCACCTGCAAGCAAAGCAGTATCTTCGCCAAAAACCACGTGATTAGAAGGCTTGCCGCGACGCATATCGTCGTTATCCATACAGGGCAAATCGTCGTGAATAAGCGAATAAGTATGAATAAGCTCTACGCCGCAAGCAGGGTAAAGTGCCACCTCAGGACTTTTGCCGCAAAGAGAAGCAAAAGCCATAGAAAGCATTGGACGTATTCTTTTGCCACCTGCCGAAACAGAATATATCATTGAATCGGTTAAAACCTTGTACTCATTTCTTCCGCCTTCTAAAAGCTTCATAAGAGTTTTATTCACAAGTGTCAGATATTTATCTGAATAGTTAAACATAATCAGTCCTCCGAATTTGGGGATAGTGCAGACATTTTTTCATTCATAGCCTTTATTTTCTCACCTGCTGATTTAAGATAATCGCTGCAGAAGGTATAATACTCAAATGCTTCCTTGTATTTTAACAGAGTGTCGTCAAAGCTAAGCTTACCGCTTTCAAGCTCTGCAATAAGCGAAGAAAGCTTTTTTACACCTGTTTCATAGTCCATATTCTTAAATTTATCGTTACTCATTTTGTCCTCCTGTAGAGCTTTTGATTTCATCAGCTATTGATATAAGTTTATTAAGCCTGTGATTAACACCCGAACGGCTTATGGGCGGGTCTAAAAGATTACCCAATGCCGAAAGCGAAAGCTCGGGATTATCCCGTTTAAGCTCAGCAACTTCTCTAAGATTATCAGCAAGCGAGTTAAGTCCGCGTTCGGCTTCGATAATCTCAATAGCATTTAATATTCTGGCACCTGCCTCAGCTGTGCGTGAAATATTTGCAAGCTCAGAATTAATACGGCGGTTGGTAATGTTACGCATTTGCTTGTAGGCTTTAGCACTCATAATGTCCATTGCCGAATTTGACGCACCCATATATGTAAGCAAATCGGTTATCTGCTCGCTGTCTTTTAAATAAACAACGTGTGTTCCGCCTCGAACCATTGTACGGGGAGAAAGTGAACATTCGTCTATTTCGCCCATAAGAGTACACAGGTCGTTGCAAAGGTTTTTAAAGGGCACGCAGAATTCGAGATGATAATTTTTCTGAGGGTCATTAACCGAACCGCAGGAAAGAAAAGCACCTCTTAAAAAAGCTGAAATACACTGTTCATCTTCGATATTTGCCCTATTCACCCTTAAAGTGGGCGTATTACTGCTATGACCAAAGTAATTAAAAATACGCTTACAATCACTTTCAATAAGCACTTTGATGCTGTGAAGATTTATGTCTTCCTTGGTGGCACGAAGGGTAGATTTCTTCTCGACAATAGCTCCGAAAAGAGTGCTCATATGCTCACAAAATCTTTCGGCAACGCAGATAGCCTCGGTTTTAAGCTTTATTTCCTGCTCTGAAAATTTTCGGGAATAAAGAAGCAGTCCGTAGCATTCGGAAAGTCTTCTGGCATTTATGCTTATATCTGCTTTACAAAGCTCTTTTTTTACTTCGCCTGCAAAGGACATCCCATTACCTCCAAAAAATTATGCTTTCCAGATATCCCTGTGATGAATTGTGGATTTCTGGCCGTTTTCTATAAAATGACTGTTCAAAAGCCTTGCCAAGGTTACCGAACGGTGCTTGCCACCTGTACACCCTACAGCAATTACAAGCTCACTTTTTCCCTCGGCACGGTAAAGAGGCACCGAGTAATCCAAAAGACTTAAAAGTCGCTCGATATACTGCTGTGTTTCATCAAATTTAAGGACATATTCCCTTACAGCCTCGTCTAAGCCTGTAAGGTGCTTAAGCTCCTTAACGTAGTAAGGATTTGGCAGACACCTTACATCGAAAAGCAAGTCAGCCTCTAATGGAATTCCGTACTTGAAGCCGAATGACATACAGGTAACAATTAAGCTATCCCCCGCATTTTCGGCAAAAAGTGTTGTTACTCTCTCTTTTAGCTGTTTGATTGCCATATAAGAAGTGTCGATTACAAAATCGGCATGTGCTTTAACAGGCTTTAAAAGCTCGCGTTCAAGCTTGACGGCATCTTCGGTGGAAACATTAACTCCGTCTGCAAGAGGATGCTTACGACGGGTTTCTTTGTAACGGATAAGAAGAATATCGCTTTTGGCATCAAGGAAAAGAATTTTATATCGCTTGCCTTCGTCTCTGAAGGTTTTAAGCTGGTCGAAAAGATTATCGAACACCTCTCCTCCGCGAATATCAACCACTACGGCAACCCTTTGCATACGGCTGTCGTTGGAAGTTTCGCAAAGAGTATAAAGGGTTGAAAGCAGCATAGGCGGAATATTATCCACGCAGTAATAGCCGATATCCTCCAGAGCATGCAAGGCATTGGATTTGCCCGCACCCGAAAGTCCTGTAATAATAATAAATTCCATTAAGCTGCCTCCTTTTTCAGATATGGATTATTTCGCGGTGTAAATCAAAGCCTGTTTTTGACTTAACCTCATCCTGTATGATTTTTACAAGGTCAAGTACATCCTGACAGGTAGCACCGCCTTTGTTCACAATAAAGCCCGAGTGCTTTTCGCTTACCTGAGCTCCTCCTACTTGTCTGCCTTTTAAGCCGCATTCTTCGATTAACGCCGCAGCGAAAGCGCCCTCGGGACGTTTAAAAATAGACCCTGCACTGGGATATTCCAAGGGTTGCTTATCCTTACGCTTTTGCATAAGCTCATCCATTCTGTTTTTTATGGCTGTGCTGTCGCCCTTTTTGAGCTTAAGTGTAACAGAAAGGATAATATATTCGCCCTTCATATATACGCTGTGACGGTATGAAAGGTCAAGCTCATTTAAGGTAAACTCACCTACATTAAGCTCGGGGTCAAGATGAGTACAGGATACAACAACGTCTTTCATTTCGCCACCGTATGCACCTGCATTCATATATGCCGCACCGCCTACAGAACCGGGAATACCGTAACCGAACTCAAGACCTGTAAGGGAGGCTTTCCATGCATCAAGACAAAGCTTGGTAAGAGATGCACCTGCACCTGCAACTATAGTATCACCTTTTATGGTAATATCTTTAAACTCTCCTTCAAGTCGGATAACCGCACCCTTTATACCATTGTCGCTGACTAAAAGATTTGAGCCGTTGCCAATAAGCATATAAGGCACGTTACATTCTCGGCAAACAGAGATTACCGTCTTAAGCTCGTCAGTATTTTTAACAGTTATAAGACAGTCGGCATTTCCGCCGATTTTAAAGGATGTATGCTCGCTCATAGGAACA
>JAFUPE010000053.1 GCA_017481395.1 Ruminococcus sp.
GGATCAATGGTAAATTGTCCACATTACTATCAGAAATTAAAACTTTGTAAAGTTCTCATTATGAGAAGTTGGACGGAATTGAGCGTTGTATCGATGATGAAATCCCGTTTGAGATACCCGATAACTGGACATGGACCCGTCTTTCATCAATATCAAAAGTACTAGGTGGCAAGCGAATACCTGCAGGTCGCACACTTACTACAGAGAATACCGGTCATATCTACATAAGAGTGTCCGATATGAAAGATGGTGGCGTTTCTACAGAAGGACTTATGTATGTCCCTCAAGATATTTATCCTTCCATTTCCAGATACATTATCAATAGCGAGGATATATTTATCACTGTCGCTGGCACAATCGGAAGAATCGGCAAAGTCCCTCCCGCATTAAGCGGAGCAAATTTAACCGAAAATGCGGACAGACTCGTTATCTATTTAACTGATCAGGATTGGCTTATTAGTTGTTTGCAATCGCCATACATTCAATATCAAATTGCTGATGTAACAACAAAGGTTGGACAGCCTAAACTGGCAATTGCTCGAATAGAAAACCTTTTAATTCCTCTACCTCCAATTGCCGAACAACAAAGAATTGTCGACAAAATAGAAGAACTACTTCCCACGCTCAAAGCCTTGTAAAGTCTTAGTTGTATAATTATGGTGAAAGGAGGTCTTTCACCATGATAAAAGAATTTGAAAGGCACTTGAGAGGTACAAACCTCTCGGAAAACACCATTTCATCGTATCTTTTCGCAATAAAACAATTCAGCGATCAGTATGATGAAGTAACCCTCAAAAACCTTAGGGCTTATAAGGTTTGGCTCATAGAGAGCTACAAGCCCAAAACCGTCAATCTGCGACTGCGTGCAATGAACTGCTACTTGGAAAGCATCGGCAAGGACAAGTGGAAGCAGCCATTTGTGCGAGTTCAGCAAAAAGCATTCCTTGAAAATGTAATAAGCGAGGCGGATTATGAGTATTTTAAGAACTGTCTTAAACGTGATGACGAGCTCTTTTGGTATTTCGTAATACGTTTCCTTGCAGCAACTGGTGCGCGAGTCAGCGAATTGATTCAGATCAAGGTAGAACACATAAAACGGGGACACCTTGATCTATACTCAAAAGGCGGTAAGCTTCGGCGAATATACATTCCCAAAGCACTTCAAGATGAAGCCCTTTCTTGGCTGTCTGAAAAGCAACAAGAAAGCGGCTTCATTTTTTTGAACAAATATGGGGAGCGCATCACTACAAGAGGCATCTCCGGGCAGCTCAAAAAATTGGCTGTGCGATATGATATTAATCCTGCAGTAGTTTATCCGCACTCATTTCGCCATCGCTTTGCAAAGAGTTTTCTTGAGCGTTGTAATGACATTGCTTTTCTTGCCGATTTAATGGGGCACGAGAGCATAGAAACAACGCGCATCTATCTCCGCAAGACGTCAACCGAGCAACGCGAAATCGTTGATAAAATCGTAGATTGGTAAAGAAAGAGGCATACACTTCATTACGAGGTGTATGCCTCTTTCTTTATAAATGATTGAAATATCCAAAGAGATAGTTGATTTGTTTGACAATCCTTTTTTGCTCGTTCAAAGGTGGTATTGCGACCAGGGTATTGGAGATATCACGCATAACCCAGTTCTTGTTACCAACACCACGGGTGTTTTCCTCTGCTTGTTTCTGGACCAATGGTGAATTGATGAGATGAACGAGATACTCGTTAAACAAAAGGTTTTGATTAAATTTGAGCAGTGCAACGCTCACGAATAAGCTGAATTCTTCGTCAGTATCAACAATAACGGGGATTCCTGTCGTTCCAACTTTCGTAAGGAGTACATCTCCGAATTGAGGATTGCATCTACTATACAAATCCTTGTGTTCTTCAGGAGTAATATACTTACAATGTTCAAAGCTCAACGCACCCGTACTAACGTCCTTTACAGAGATGAATGGAACACCTTCGGACACATATTTGGGAGTCGAATGTGTGCCATCACTGAGCTTTGTCAAAATAGATCCCAGTCTACTCCAACACCAATTCTCGGGTATCTCAAATGGAATTTCATCATCGATACAACGCTCAATTCCATCCAACTTCTCATAATGAGAACTTTACAAAGTTTTAATTTCTGATAGTAATGTGGACAATTTACCATTGATCCGATACTGTTCTTCTATTGGAGGAATAGGTATAAGAATACCTGCAATCTCTTTTGCAGGTAATTGCCTGACAGCAGTTCCTGTTGTTTTGGATTCAATGATGCCTGCATAGTATGGTGATGAAGTTACGTTGTAAATATACTCACGAATTAGTGGATTGTGGCATCTGATGATTACCATTTGTGCACAGATAAAGCCAGTAGAGTACTTCGGGGAAGCCTTGAAGATTCGTGTCTTTCCAACAGTTCCACGCAAAAGGCAAATAAAGTCACCATCAACAAGTTTACCGTTTCCTAACTCGTCAAACTTTTCTTTTGTAATATAACGGACATTAGAAAACTCCATAAAAATGTTTCCCATATCTTTTGCACCAAAAAAGGGGATGCCATCAGATACATAGTCTTTATCTGTGGGATATTTTGAACTTCTGTCACCGTTTTCGAGACAGGCAATAGTTGAAAACCTTACCCATTCCCACGATGACGGTATTTCAAATGGAATCTCGTCATCAATACAAACTTCCTCAGAGCCTCGCTTTTCATAATGAGAATTATCCCTACTGAAAATGACGGATTCGTGCTTGTCACGCTTAATCTTTCCAGCCTTGATAAGTGCGTCCTTTTCAGCACGGATCCGTTCCAAAAGCACTTCTGCAGGCATGTCATTTTCGTCCTGAGAAACGAGCTTACCCTGCACCGCCCATTGAAGGATAGACTTCTTGAGCTGTTCTGGGAAACTACTTTGCAACTGAGATATAGATTTTTCCTTGTTTCCATATTCAGCAGTAAGGACTTCCAACTCCTGAATTCTGCAAACTATTCTTTCCTGTTCAGCTAACGGGGGAACCGGGATGAGAATGGAGCCAATTTTATCACCCGATATGTGAACGATAATGTCACCTGTGGCAAGTTCAACCTTTTTATTGATTGCATATGGAGAATTCAAAGCATAGACAAGATATAGAGGATTAAGGCCGTGATGAGTCCAGTAAGCCAAATCTCCTCCTGCTGCAATTTGCACTTCTCCTAAATATGCAACAGTCTTCGCAATATCTGGTTTGTTTTCTCCGGTGAGTGTCATAAGAACATCACCATGAGATAAGTGCTTGCATTTTGAATCGACATCTTCGGGTATAAACGAAACTGCCTCTGTAAAGGAAGTGTTATACGTTGTATAAAGTTCTCCGTATCGAACACAAGGCAAACCGGCTTCTACTGTCTCTGTTCTCTTGATTCCACTACCTCTTACAATTTCACCGAGACTGGATCCTCTCACCCATTCCCAGGAATCAGGGATCTCGAATGGAACGTCCAAAGGAACAACTTCATCACCGATTTTCTCATAAGGGATATTATCGGCACCACGGAAGATCACAGACGGATTCTTTTCCCGCTTGATTTTCTTCTCTTTTATTAGTTTTTCTTTCTCTGCACGGATGCGTTCAATGAGCACGCTTGCCGGCTCATCATTAGGATCCTGAGGTACAAGTTTGCCTTGAACAGCCATCTGCAGAATTGAATTCTTCAATTGCTGTGCTGTCATTCCTCTTCGCCCTCCGTGAGATCAATACCGAGAATGCCGGTGATCTGTTCGAGAATTCTATCAATATCAGCGTTCAGGCTTGCACGCTTCTTCTGATACTGCTGAATGAGTTCCTTCGGAGGAAGTATTTCCTCTTCCTCGTGAGGATAACCGCAAAGATCAATGTTATAGCTTCTTGCAGCCAATTCCTCAACGGTATACTTCTTCGCCTTATCAAATCCGTCAATAGTGATTTCCTCACGGTTATTCCACCACTCAACAGCCGGATCAAAGTGTTCAAGTTTCATCGGCTTTGTCTTGGAGAAGTTCTTATAACCTTCGGGCATATCGAGACGGTAGAACCAAGTCTCTGTTGTGGGGTCAGTACGGTCGAAGAACAGAATATTTGTTGTAATGGAAGTGTAAGGAGCAAATACGCTATGAGGCATACGGATAACAGTATGCAGATTAAACTCTGACAGCAACTTCTGCTTGATTGCCATCTTCGCATTATCTGTGCCAAATAAGAAACCATCAGGAAGAATAATAGCACAACGACCATTATGCTTCAGTCGGTACATAATAACGGACATAAACAAGTCTGCTGTCTCACTGCTGCGAAGATCTGCCGGGAAATTCGATTTGACGCCTTCCTTCTCGTTGCCGCCATAAGGAGGGTTCATAAGGATAACGTCGAATCTGTCTGACTCACGATAATCGCGGACGTTCTTTTCAAGAGAATTTCCGTGAATGATCTTCGGGTTATCAATGTCATGGAGCAGCATATTGGTTGCACAAAGCAGGAAAGGAAGTGCCTTCTTTTCAATACCGTAGACAGAGTTGCTGTACACTTCTCTATCCTCAACGCTCTCAACCTGCTCGTCCAATACCTTCAAAGCAGAGGTCAAGAAACCACCGGTTCCGCAGGCAAAATCTGCAATAGACTCGCCCAGCTTCGGCTTGATCATCTTAACCATAAAATCCGTAACGGCACGAGGCGTATAGAATTCACCGGAGTTGCCTGCGCTCTGCAGGCTCTTCAAAATAGTCTCGTAGATTTCTCCAAAGGCGTGGCGATCCTCATACTCTTCAAAGTTAATCTCGTCAATAACGTTGATAACCTGTCTAAGCAGAATACCGTCTTTCATGTAGTTATTATTATCCTCAAAAGCGGTACGGACAATAATCTGGCTCATGGGAGTATTCTCATCTATTTCAATGCTCTTCAATCTCGGGAACAGTTTTGTGTTCACAAAATCAAGAAGTGCTTCGCCGGTGAGTGCCTTACCATCCTTATGATCTACCGCCCAGCTTCTCCAACGGAGTTCTTCGGGAATAATTGAAGTGTAGTTGTCATCGTAGAATTCCCAAATCTCCTCTTTGGCGTCATAAACCTTAAGGAAGAGAATCCATACCATCTGCTCAATGCGCTGAGCGTCACCGTTAATACCGGCGTCGTTGCGCATTATATCTTGCAGTCTCTTAACCATATTGTTTAAGCTCATATGTAAATCTCCTTATGCTACGTAGATTTCATCCTGCAATTCCTTGATCGCACGGATATATCCGTCCTTACCGCCGAAGAGCTTTGCAATCGTTTTAGGTGTACCAAACTTTCTGAACGGATCATTGGAGAGAATTTCAAGACTCTCAATATCTCTGATACCCTCATTCATATACTTGTCCAAAAGTGCGCTGAGAACCTTCTGCGCCAAGCCGGAATACTTATAGAGATATCCCCTCTTACGAACATTGTTGGCTCGTTCTGCCTTTGTCAACGGTGCTCTATCATAAGCAATGTGACAAATCAAGTCGAAATCATCAATATCTTTGTTTCCAGATGCCTCACGCAATGCCTCCAACAAGACACCGCGTTCCTGTAATTCATCAATGATTGCCTGTTTACGTTTCTCACCCTTCCATGCACGAAGGAACGCATCAAGAGTAGCGTACTCACCAAGAATATTTTTCTTGGAATAGTCGGTAATGCTCTCGGTAATCAACTTACCGTCCTTATCGTAATACTGAACACGCTCGTTAAGGATCGTAACTTCAACTCCGCGAACACGGAACTTATGCTTCTTTTCAGGCGGATCAACCGGACCAGGACCAGGTCCGGGACCCGGAGGGGTAACCGGGGGATCTATTGGAGGATCAACCGGCGGCTCTCCACCGTCATCAATTACGACAATCGGATCACCGTCAAACTCCGGATCAGCAAACAAACGGCAGGCATTACGGAAATCCATTATGGTGAAGTATTCCTTTCCATAATCAGGTTTCAATCTTGTACCGCGTCCGATGATCTGCTTAAACTCTGTCATGGAATTGATGTTGTTATCCAAAACAATAAGTTTGCAGGTCTTGCAGTCAACACCGGTTGTCATCAATTTGGATGTGGTGACAATAACCGGGTATTTACTGTCCTCTGCAATAAAGTAATCAAGCTGAGCCTTGCCTTCAGCATTATCACCCGTAATACGCATAATGTACTTCGGGTTCTGTGCAACCAAGTCCTTGTTTTCGTTCACAAGAGCCTGACGCATTCTTTCTGCGTGGTCGATATCAACGCAGAAAACGATGGTTTTAGCAAAGCGGTCATTATCCGTGAGGAACTTTGTAATACGCTTCGCAACAGCTATTGTACGCTCATCAATGATAAGGTTCTTATCATAATCCTTTGTGTTATATTCTCTATCCTCAATTTCATAGCCATAGATATCCGTTTGGCCTGCAGTCGGACGCCATCCTTCAAGGTCTTTGTCCAAACCAACACGAAGGACCTTGTAGGGAGCAAGGAAACCATCATCGATACCTTGCTTCAGGCTATATGTATAAATCGGCTCACCAAAATAAGTGATATTAGACACTTCTTTTGTTTCCTTGGGAGTTGCGGTAAGACCGATCTGTGTTGCGTTCTTAAAATACTCAAGAATCTTGCGCCATCTGGAATCTTCCTTTGCACTTCCTCTATGACACTCGTCAATCACAATGAGGTCAAAGAAATCAGGTTGGAATGCACGAAAGGGTTCCTCGTTTTCGTCGCCGGCAAGCTGTTGATACAGCGACAGATACAATTCGTAGGAGCTGTCGAGTTTCTTGCCTTCTATCTTGGTCATAACCTTGGCGAAAGGCTTGAAGTCCTGCTGCATAGTCTGATCCACGAGAATGTTTCTATCTGCGAGGAAAAGAATCTTCTTTTTCTTTCCAGACTTCCACAAACGATGAATGATCTGGAAAGCCGTATATGTTTTGCCAGTACCAGTTGCCATAACAAGAAGGATGCGGTTCTGTCCTTTTGCAATGGCATCAATCGTTCTGTTAATGGCAATTCTCTGATAGTAACGGGGTGTTTTGTCACCGGGCTGGAAATAATACGGCTCGGTAATCAATTTCTCCTGCTCAGGAGTCATCGCAGTATCGCCCTTAAATCTTGCCCACAGTTCCTCGGGAGACGGAAAATCCTCAAGTTTGATTTCACGCTCGGTTCCGTTTTTCATGTCGTGTTCGAGGAAACCATCACCGTTAGAGCTGTACACAAACGGCACATCCAGGCACTGTGCATATTCAATACCCTGCTGCATACCTGCACCAATGCTGTGATGATTGTCCTTGGCCTCTACAATCGCCAACGGCAAATTGGGCTTATAGTACAACAGATAGTCTGTGCGTTTTCTCTTTCCGCGTGCAGTAATATTACCACGAACAATAACACGACCGTCCGTGAAGCTATACTCCATCTTTATTTGTTTTTGTCTGTCCCATCCGGCAACCTCAATCGCCGGTGTAATGAACTGAAGCTTTATATCTTCCTCGGTCATTTGGCTCTTCTTCAACAAGTCACCCATTACAGTTCCTCCTGTCCTACTTCTTATAACTCAAAATTATCGGAAGTTAATGAGTAAAAATTTTTAAAAGTGTTCTTCTGCCACCTTTTTTTGACAGCGTTAAGCCTTTTTATATCAACCAAATCAAAGCAATATGATTAATATCGTTTATCCTTTTATTATTGAATTGATTTCTTTTTCCAACTGCTCAATTCCGTTGAGAATAACATCAAAATCAGGACTGTTACCGAAAATCATATTTTGCATATGATTATAGTCATCTTTAAGTGCCTGAAGATTATGTTCGGGTGGCATCAGCTTCATTGTGCCGACTTTAGCAAGGTCGTACCGAGCCCAACCGCAGTGGTAAAACTTATCTTTGAATTTTACTACCTTTTCAAGTAATTCAATATCAGCAAAAGCGCTTTCTTTTACGGGCGAATTCATCATACAGTATAAATCGTAATAATGACGGGAATAACGGGAGGGAAATGTTTTGTTTTCAGGTCGATAGGCTTCACGGTGCAAAATCGTTACCTTTTCCCAAAATGTGCGTTTAGGAAGCACCGTTAATATATTGGTTGTTGGCTCTGTAAAAACTTGGGGATACTTTATTGCCGCATACGGTGTGATTCCTTTTTCTTCTGCCGGAGTCCACGCCGCCAAGGCACCGATTTCAAGTCGGATTACGGGCAGAATAGAAGAATCTTCAAAACTTCGATTATAAGCGAAAACAACGGTCTGCGGATCAGTTTCCTCAATGTAGCAGTTTACAGGGATTCCTAATTCGTTTTGCAAATCTGCCATAATAGATGGCATAAAGGTTTCTTTCAAAAATACCGCCGTGCGTGCATTGGCTTCTTCGTTAAAAATATTTTGCTTACTTACACTGCGTTCTTTCCAAGGTTCGTCTATCTCAAAGCCAATTACTCGCCAATCGAGAATCAAATCAATATCTTCTGAAAAACGTTCAATAAGTCTGTAGGCTTTAGAAAGACTTGTACCGCCCTTAAATGCAATATTATCTTTCCATTCACAGCGATGAAAAAGATAATCAAGCATAAAACAAACCCAAAAATCTTTTTCAATAATCGCATTGGTCAAACCCATTTTTGAAGCAGTATTTTGAAATAATGCCTTGCGGTCATTTTCTTTTATGGTTGCAATTTTACGCATATTTTTAACTCCTGCAAATTATTTTAATATACTCGAATATCCAAGACGTTACCGCTTTTGCTTCCATAAGCATCGTTTTCTTTTCTTCTTCGGTTAATGTATTCTTCAGTTTTGTTATGACCGAATCATTTATGCTATCGTTACCTAATGCTTTTAAAGCCTGAACAACAAGCGCCGTTTTATAAGACAATTTTGAGATTTCTTTATTGGTAGTTCTTTTAAATTTAATAGTAGTTTGGTTGTAGGTATATTCTTTATATGGGCCGTCACTTACATAAACCCAAGCGGCAGGGATTTGGGTAGATAATCCCAGTAGGTTTAACGCTGTATCTCCGCAAGGGACAATCGTCCATCCGTAGTTTCTTGAAAGTGCATGAGCAACCGCATCAGCTTGTGGAGCAACATACTCATCAAGAAAATCATTATACTCCGCTTTATAATAAATACCGCGCATTATTTTTAAAACAATTTTTTCTTTTTCAAGACGGCTTAGCGAAACGCTTGCGGTTTTTTTATCTGTAATCAAAGCAAAATCAATCGGCACAAAAACAGTACCGATTTTTGCATTCTGAATTTCTTTTTTAATTTCTGATAAAATTGAAGGTCGTTCCATATAAGTTCACCTCGTTGAAAATAGTATACATTTTTTTCAACGGATTATCAAGTGCTTTTATTACAAATTTTGATATTTCAAAAAGTAAAAAATCTCGGCTAAAATGTGACGGTTTCATATTTTTGCCGAGATTTTATGTTCCGATTATAAATATTCCTTAGGATAAAAAATAACAGCACGGCGGTGTGCCGTGCTGAAAAGCCTGTATTTATGCGGGTTTGCGGGGTTTATGCTACAAGCCATATAAACCGTTCGTTATTGTTACTTCTGTATGAACTGTGGATTTGCTTATGCCGAACTTACAGGCAGTTGCTCTTACGGTGGCGTTTTCGGCTATTATGTATTCTGCAAGTCGGGTTGCCCTCTCCTCAACGATTTCTTTCATACAGAAACCTCCATATTTTATTCCTTAAATAATATGTTGCCGCACTCTTTGATATAACACTTAACCTATAAAGTGATTAATAAAACAGCTTGTATTTTTTATTTAAAAATAGCTAAAATCGGAGTAAAAAAGGTTTACAGATATGTTAGAATATGTTAATATTAAAATGTATTTCTATATACCTTATATATGTTTTATATTTTATGAAAAGGCGGCACAGGTATGTCAAAGACAAATACCAACTCACCTGAAATAAAGAAAACCGTAAATCAGGAAAAAAGCAAAAGCAAATCTGCATATCTGATTTTTAAGCGAATTGCGGACATAGCCCTGTCGTTTGTGGCTACGGCTTTTTTGTCTCCTGTTTTTCTTGTAATAATTCTTCTTATTGTTCTTACTGACAAAGGAAAACCGTTTTTTGTTCAGAAAAGAGTAGGCAAGGACAAAAAGCATTTTAATATTATCAAGTTCCGCACTATGCGTACGGATACTGATGCTAATATTCCCACACATCTTCTGGAAGACCCCGAGCAGTTCTTAACACCTGTAGGTAAGTTTTTGAGGAAAGCAAGTCTTGACGAATTACCTCAGCTTATTAATATCCTTTTGGGACAGATGTCCTTTATAGGTCCCAGACCTGCACTGTGGAATCAGTATGACCTTATTGAAGAGCGTGACAAGTGGGGAGCAAATGACGTAAAGCCCGGACTTTCTGGCTGGGCTCAGATTAACGGCAGAGACGAGCTTCCTATTTCTGTTAAAGCAAGGCTTGACGGCGAATATGTTAAGAATATTAGCCTGTCCTTTGACCTTAAGTGCTTTTTCGGAACCTTTACCTCTGTGCTTACTGCCAGAGGTGTAAAAGAAGGTGGCACAAGCGGGAATGAGGACAGACCTCTTAGGATATGTATGATGACCACCATTGCCAAGGCTTTTGACTGGTTTGTATCGGACAGTGCCAGGAATTTTGCTGATAAAGGCTTTGAGGTTACCGTTGTTTGCGGCGGTATGAGCGAGGAATTTATCCGAAGGCATAAGGAGTTTGCCAAAGTTTATGATGTGCCATTGCAAAGAGGTACCAGCTTGCCTGCTGTATTCAGAAGCATCAGAGCACTCAGAAGGATTTTTAAAGAGGGCAAGTTTGATGTAATTCAGTACGCTACTCCCAATGCGGCTTTGTGCTGTACGCTTACTCCGGGATTTAAGAAAATCCCTGTAAGGGTTTACGGTCAGTGGGGGTTAAGGTACGTTGGCTTTACAGGAATAAAAAGGTCTGTTTTCAAGGCTATTGAAAAGTTTACCAGTAAAGGCTCTACCAAGATTTTTGCAGTAAGCTATAAGAATATGGAGCTTGCCATCAGCGAAAAGCTTTGTAAAAGAGAAAAAATTGCAGTTATCGGTAAGGGCGGCACCATTGGCGTTGACTTTAACGTATATGACGTAAGCCGTAAGGATGAATTCAGACGTGAAATCAGAAAGCAGTACGATATTGATGACGACACCTTTGTTTTCGGTTATATCGGAAGACTTAATAAAGACAAGGGCGTTGGCGAGCTTTTAAGTGCTTATCGCGGACTTTTACATAACCACAAGAATACAAGGCTGTTTTTAATCGGTATGGAGGATAACACCAATTCTCCCGATAAAGAGCTTATTGAATGGGCAAAAAATTGCGAGCAGGTTTATATTACAGGTCATCAGCCGTCCGGTGAGGTTGCAAAGTTTATGTCGGCCTGCGATTTGCTTGTGCATCCGACATACAGAGAAGGCTTTTCTATGGTTCTTCAGGAGGCTATGGCGATGAAGCTTCCTATAATCACTACCGATGTACCTGGCCCCAGTGAGGTTATTGAGGATGGTATAAGCGGTGTGTTGGTGCCTTCTCACAGCGACAAGGCTTTACTTGATAAAATGATTGAGCTTATGGAGAATAAGGAGCTTTGCCACAGCTTTGCGGAAAACGGCAGAGAAAGAGTAGAAAAGTACTTCGCACGTCCCATTATGCTTCAGAATATCTATTCTTTTTATTGCGATTTGCTGGGCATAAATCAAAATCATATTAAGCTTATGTATTTAACTGCTGACCCGCAGTCTGCTAAAACTGCCGAAACAGCAGGAGTTGACAGAATATTCCTTGACCTTGAAATTTTAGGCAAGTACGAGCGTCAGGGCCACCTTGATACGGTGGTGTCGCATTCAAGTCTTGATGACGTTAAAAAGCTGAGAGAGGTTGTTAATAAGGCTCAGCTTCTTGTAAGGTGCAACCCTGTGCATCCTGCTCTTAAGCCTGAAATTGACAGGATAATAGGCGACGGTGCCGATATAATTATGCTTCCCTACTTTAAAACTGTAGAGGAGGTACGGGTATTCCTTGACATTGTAGACGGACGTGTGCCGACGGTACTGCTTTTTGAAACTGCCGAGGCAGTAGAAAAGGTAGACGAAATTCTTGAACTTGACGGAATCACAGAGGTTTACATAGGACTTAACGATTTGCACCTAAGCTATAATATGAAGTTTATGTTCGAGCTTCTTGCAAACGGAACGGTTGAGATGCTTTGCAAAAAGTTTAAGGCGAAGGGACTTTCTTACGGCTTCGGCGGTATTGCTAAAATCGGCGAGGGTATGCTTAAAAGCGAATACGTTATTGGTGAGCACAAGCGTTTGGGCTCTACATGTGCTATACTTTCGCGTACTTTCCGCCATGAGGTAAGCGGAAGCCGTCCCGTTGAGAATATGAGCAGAGAAATTTCTTTGCTTCGTCAGCGTGAAAACGAGGTAAGCCTTTGGGACAAAGCACAGTTTGAAGAAAACAGAAAAACCGTGTGTGAGGCAGTTGATGAAATCGTACAGCGAGTTTAAAAAAGTAAAAGCTTAAGCTTTTATTAAAAAGGTTTGTTTAGAATGTTTTTCAGTATTATCATCCCTATGTATAATGCACAGCAGTATATTTCGGAGTGTATTGAAAGCTTGCTGTGTCAGAGCATGAAGGACTTCGAGATAGTTGTGGTTGACGACGGCTCTAAGGATAAAAGCGGTGAAATTGTCAGAGGATTTGTTGAGGCTGACAGCCGAATCCGCATTATCTCTCAGGAAAACGGCGGTCAATCACGAGCAAGAAACAGAGGTCTTGCAGAAAGCCGCGGAGAATATGTGATTTTTCTTGACAGCGACGATTTTGTTATGAAAAATGACTTTCTCCATAAGGTACGAAGCAGTATTGAGGATACATCTGCCGATGTGGTTATGTATCGCTACGTTAAGTATTTTGACGCAAATCCTCCTGTATACGCAAAGGAGCATTATGATTTTTCGGGTGCCGAATGCCAAACACAGCCCGAAAAGCTTTTGCCCTTGCTTGCCAAGAAGGATGCCTACTATGCTTCTGCATGGACAAAAAGCATAAGGCGAAGCTTGCTGTGGGATAACGGCATTTTATTTGACGAAAGCCTTAGTAGTGAAGACGTTGACTGGTGCTATCGTATTATGGAGAAGACAGAAAGTATTTTTTGTCTTGATGAAGCGTTTATTGCATACCGCCAGCGTATGGGGTCGGTTACTAATTCGGGCTCATATAAAAATGCCGAGGATTTTCTTAAAACCCTTGAAAGGTACAAGAAAAGATATGAGGACGAAAGCCTTGGCATAAGCAGTTTGATGCGTCAGGGACTGTTGGCGACTGTAGCAAAGCTTTATTCCAATTTACTTTTAACTTATGTCAGGGTAAAAGACCCGAGAAAAAAAGAAATGAAGCCAAGACTCAAGGCTTTGGCACCTGTTCTTAAATATGGCACCAGTAAGCGTCCTGTGGCGGCAAATAAAATTTACAGGGTATTTGGATTTTCACTGATGCTTACAGCGGTTGCTGTTATTGACAGGTTGAAATAAAGGAGAAATTATGAACGATAAGCTGCCAAAGACTTTGGTGATATCGGTTAACGTGTGGCAGGACAGCGGCAACATTCGGACCCTGCCCGAAATTTTTGCCTGCTACGACAAGGAAAAGGTTGCCCAGATTTATACCAAAGCAGGCGTGCCTGAGACTCAGGTTTGTGACAGGTTTTTCAGAATTAACGAAAACGCAGTTATAAAAAGTATTTTTAAGCGAAAAATAAAGACCTCGTGTGAGGTTAAGAACAGCAAAGGAAAGCTCTCCGATAATGAGCAGAAGGAGCTTTTGGCACAGCAGAAAAGGTACAGTCTTGCCCGAAAAAAGCACAGCTGGTTTATGACTCTTTGCAGAGAGCTTGTGTGGCTTTCAGGCAAGTGGAAAACTCCTGAGCTTGACGAATTTTTAGACGATTTTGCACCCGAGGTTTTGTTTGTGCCTGTGTATCCCTTTGTGTATATGTCAAGGCTTCAGCTTTATATTATTAAGCGTACAAAGGTGCCTGTGGTTGCTTATATATCAGACGACAACTACACCTACAAAGCCTGCGGCAGAAATCCTTTGGCGTATATTCACCGGTTCTGGCTTCGAAAAGGTGTTAAAAAGATTATCGGCGGATGCAAAAGACTTTTTGTAATTGCACCTAAGCAAAAGGAAGAGTACGACAGGCTTTTCGGCGTAGACAGCGTTTTGCTTACAAGGGCGGTGGAAATATCCGAAAACGCTTGGCGTCAGGAAGCTCCCAGACTTCCGCTAAAGATGATTTATACAGGTAAGCTTGGTATCGGTAGGGACAAGACCCTTGCTGAGATTGCCAAGGCGGTTGCAAAAATAAACCGGGACGAAGACTTAATAAGCCTTAAGATTTATTCGGGTGATACTCCTGTTGGCGAAGCACTGGAGGCTTTTAAGGGGAAGGGAGTCGAGTTTTGCGGCAGTGTAACTGCTGATAAAATTGCAGAGCTCCAGAAAGAATCGGACATAACTGTTTTTGCAGAATCCTTGGAAAAAAGGTTTAAAAATGCCGCAAGGCTTTCGTTTTCTACGAAGCTTACGGATTATTTTAAAAGCGGATGTTGCATTTTTGCTATAGGTGATAAAGACATTGCACCTATGGAGTATCTTATTAAAGAGGATGCGGCAATAACCGTTACCGATTACAGCAGTATTGAACCAGAGCTAAGAAAGCTTTGCGGAAATACTGAGCTTGTTAGTGAATACAGCAAAAAAGCCCTTGAATGCGGAAAGAGAAACCACAGCTCCGAAAAGGTGTTGGAAGAATTTAAAAGGGTAATGTGCAGTGTGACTGCGGATTAATCCCTGCATAGTTTTTATGAAAGTATTACAGATTAACGGTGTATACCCTATAAAAAGCACAGGCAGAATAGTAAAGCAAATTGCCGATGTGCAGACTAAAAACGGCATCGAGCCTTTCGTTGCCACAAGCGAATGTAACGTAAAAAAGTTTAATGTACATATAATGGGGTCAAAACTTTATATTAAAGCAAATATTCTTATGACAAGGCTTTTCGGCAAGCATGGCTTTTACAACAAAATCGCCACCAAAAAGCTTCTTAAGTGGATTGACCGAATTAAACCCGATATAATTCATTTGCACAATATTCATGGTCACTATATTAATATAAAGCTTTTGTTTGAATATATAAAAAAGCACAGTATCCCTGTGGTATGGACACTTCACGATTGCTGGGCGTTTACGGGGCATTGCTCGCATTTTGATTATGCAGGTTGTGATAAATGGCAGACAGGTTGCGGCGGTTGCCCCATGCAGAAAAGCTATCCTGTGTCATGGTTTTTTGACAGGTCGAAGGGGAATTTGAAGGCTAAAAGAGAGCTTTTTACAAGTGTTGAGAAAATGCATATTGTTACACCCTCTTATTGGCTTAAGGGACTTTGCGAAAAGTCCTTTCTGGGTAAGTATCCCGTAACTGCAATCCACAACGGAATTGATACTGAGGTTCTTAAATATACCCCTTCGGATATAAGAAAAGAGCTGGGTTTAGAAGACAAGTTTGTGATTTTAGGAATTGTAAGCGGATTTTCGGGCTATAAGGGCGGAGAATACTTTCTTATGCTTTCCGAAATGCTTTCTGACGATGAGGTAATTGTGCTTTTAAGCCTTGATGAAAAAGATGACAAGCTTCCTAAAAATATAATAGCCTTGCCAAGGACCTCTGACGACGAATATATCGCTCGGGTTTATTCTATGGCAGATGTTTTTGTGAACCCTACTTTGCAGGATACGCTTTCTATGGTAAATATGGAGGCTTTGTCCTGTTCCACTCCTGTGGTTACTTTTAAGACGGGCGGTGCAACCGAAATGCTTAATGAGGACTGTGGCTTGGGGATAAACCGAGGCGACGTTGACGCTTTGTACAGTGCTGTTAAGGAAGTAAAAAGCGGCAAAATCAGCAGAGATGACTGCAGAAAACAGGCACTTAATTTTAAAGCAGAGGACTGCTTTTCAAAGTATCTGGACATTTATAAGGCGGTTTCAGAGAATTAAGGAGATTTTATGTTAGTTTGGCTTTTACTGCTATTAAGCATCATAGTTATATGGTTTATGCTTCCTGATGCTTTAGGCGAAAAAAAGAAAAAACTAATATTTTTAGGTTTAAGCTTTGCTATACTTGTTTTTATATTGGGCAGCAGAAGCAACGGCGGTTCTGAGGGTTCAGACCTGTATTCTTATTATCGATGGTACAGAAGAGCTATGAACTTGCCCCTTGATCAGCTGCTCTTATATAAAGGAGTAGAAGAGGGTTACCTTATACTTAACAAAATTCTGTCTGTCATTGTGCCGTGGAATCAGTTTATTTTTTATTTTCAGTCGGCTTTTTGTACATCAATTATGTTCTGGTACATTTACCGAAATGTGGATGATGTATTTTTGGGCGTAATGGTATACATCTGTATTGGCCCGTGGCAGTTTTTCCTTACAGGCTTCAGGCAATCAATTGCCTGCTGTATATGCTTTATTGCGTTTGAGCTTATCAAAAAGCGTCGGACATCTTGTGATATAGCGGCGTTACTGCTCATTGCCTTGGCGTCAACCATACATACCACAGCGTGGCTGTTTTTGACGGTATTTGTGATAAGGTACTTTAAGGTGGGCAGAAACGTTGTGATTTTCAGCTTGTTTTTTACAATGCTGGGAGTTGTTTTTTCTGACGAGCTTATGGCGTTGGGAAATGAAACCTTGGGCAGAGATTATACCGCAGGACTTTATTCGGGCAACGTTTTTGGCGGAATTGTGCCCATTATGGTTTATCTTATTACTCTTATTTTATGTTACATTGCGTGGTATAACGACAAGGCGTTTTCGCAGGATTATTCTATGGAAATTAAGCTGATGATTTTTGGCTTGTGCCTTTATACTCTTCGCTATAACACTACTGTGTTTGAGAGAATGAGCCATTACTTTACTCCTGTTATTTCAGTTTTGCTTCCTTCAGCTATTATGAGGCAGAAGAAAGAAAACGAGCGAAAGGTGGTATCGGCAATTTGTGTTGGTTTGTGCGTAGGTTTATATATCTATCGTACAACGGCACAGTTTGGTGATTATCATTTCTATTGGGAGTAGGGGTTCGCTTTTAAGCCTATGATTTTGCCTTAACTTAATAAAATGTGAAAGAATTGTTAAGTGAATACTTTTTAGGAGATATAGAATTGGATAATACCGAAAAACTTCTGATTGAGCTTCTTTCGGCGTTTGTTAACGAAAGAAAACCTGAGATTACAACCGAATATGATGCAAACGGGCTTTATGAGCTTGCAAGGAAACAGTCAGTGACGGGTATAGTGTGTTATGTACTTCAAAAGCACCGCAGAGAAGACGTGCTCAGTGGTGACAGCAGACTGGCGGGTGCTTTTGACAAAACTATTTCCCAGTTTATTCGCAAGGAAGTATACGCACAAAAGCTTTTGGAAAAGCTGAGAGCAGAACAGATTCCGCATATAATTTTTAAGGGTTTAGTGGTGAAAAACTGCTATCCTGTGGCAGAACTAAGAACCTATGGTGATATCGACATTATCCTACGCAAGGAAGACAGAGAAAAAAGCCACAGGCTTATGCTTGATATGGGCTATAAGTGGGAGCTTATGGATGGCGGTGATGTGTATTCATACAAAAAAAGCGGCGAGCATTACGAGCTTCACACAACCCTTAACTCCGAGAAAACTAAGCTTTCGCAGAATATGAGCAATTTCTGGAGCTTTACTAAGGCTAAGGAAGGCTGTACCTACGAGTTTGAAAATGAATTTCACCTTTGCTACTTAATAAGCCACATTGAAAAGCATTTGTACGGCTCGGGTGCAGGTGTAAGAATGTACCTTGATATTGCTCTGTTTTTAAAGAAACATAAGGACAGTCTTGACTTTGACAAGGTGAGGGAAATTTTAAAGGAATGCGAACTCGAAGTGTTTTTCGACACAGTGCTTGAGCTTTGCGTAAGGTGGTTTGAAGGCGATATAAAGCCTCATAAAACTCTTGATGAAGATCTCTATGAGGAGCTTTGCCGCTTTACGTTTAGGGGTGGCGTTTTCGGCAGACAGGATAAGAAAAACTGCAGCGAAAACGAGGTAAGACAGGCAATCGGCAAAAAGGGTAAATCTCATAAGTTTGCGGTTATACTTACCCATATTTTTCCGCCTTACAGAGAGGTAAGGCGTATTTATCCCTTCTTTAACGGCAAGCCCTATTTGCTTCCCGTAGGTTGGGTGGTGCACTTCTTTAAGGCGGCAAAACGCTCGGGTATTAAGAACCTTAGGCAGATTGCCTCGGCTGACGTTAGTAAAGCACAGAATGAAAAGAATTTTTTGGAGAAGATAGGCTCGAAAAGATAAAAATATCGCCTCTTGAAATGTTTTTTCAAGAGGCGTTTTTTGTTTATTCGCTCATTTTAAGCCGCAGTGTGGCGAGAATTTTTTTCTCCTTGCGGCTGATTTGAACCTGTGTGGTGCCGAGGATTTTGGCGGTTTCACTCTGGGTTTTGCTTTTAAAATACCTGAGGGTTATCAGGTTGCGGTCGTGAGCACTAAGCTCATCAATGGCTTTTTTTAAAGTCAGCTTTTCGGCAAGGCTTTCTTCGGCAGAGTCTACCGGAATGCATAACTCTTGCTCGTCGTCTTCGTCGCTGTAGCCGCTTAAGGACAGGGGCAGTCTTGCCGAGGACAGTGCTTCGGTGACGTCTTCCTTACTTGCCGACAGCCTAAGGCTTAATTCGGCGACGGTAAGCTCTCTGCCGTTTTCTTTTATGCTTTGCTCGTTAATCTTGGCGGCTTTAAGAGAAAGCTCTTTGATTTTTCTGCTTACCTTTATGCTTCCGCCGTCACGCCAGATACGCTTGATTTCACCTAAAATGGCGGGCACGGCATAGGTAGAAAGCTTATAACCCAGACTTTCGTCGAAATTGTCAATTGCTTTAATCAGTCCGATGCAGCCTGCAGAGACAATGTCCTCGTAGTCTACACCCTTGCCCGAAAAACGCTTTGCAATAGAATGAACAAGACCTAAGTTTTCCTCGACCTTTTTGTGTCGCTCTTTAAGGGTCATTTTTTATGATTTTTTTCTTTAGGGTGACGGTGGTGCCTTTGCCAACCTTAGAGCTTACCTTAATGCTGTCCATAAAGCTTTGCATTACCGCAAAGCCAAGGCCCGCACGTTCGTCGCCGCCTGTGGTAAACAGAGGCTCCATAGCTTTTTCAATGTCCGCGATACCGCAACCTCTGTCGCGGATTTTTATTACGACGAGGTTTGATTCTAAAATACGCACAGTTATGTAGATTAATCCGCCTTGCCCCATATAGCCATGAACAACCGAGTTGGTTACAGCTTCTGAAACCGAGGTTTTAATATCCGAAAGCTCACTTATGGTGGGGTCGAGCTGCATTATAAATGCCGCGACTGCCGACCTTGCAAAGGCTTCGTTGGTGCTTTTGGCAGGAAAGGTAAATTTTACTTCATTTATACATTTCATTTCATCACCCCCAGAGTTTCGATCCCCGAAAGAGAGAACATCCGCTTTAAATGATTGGGTACGTTTGTAACCTCTACGTTACCGCCTAAAAGGGACATCTGGCGATATCTGCCCATAATAAGCCCTATGCCCGAGGAGTCCATAAACTGGACGTTGCTGTAGTCAAGCTGTAGGGTTTTAGGTTTTAGCTGTTCGGTTTTGGAGTCGATTTTTTTGCGGATAACTGCCGCTGAGTGGTGGTCAAGCTCGCCTGAAAGGTGAACTGTCAGCACAGAATTATTAAATTCAAGCTCAAGCATTTTTACACATCCTTAAAATAATATATGCCCATACCTATTTTATTAAGTATGGGCATAATTTTTTATATTATTCTGTTGTCGGAAAATTTATTTTTTTAAAACATAAGGTCTTAGCTCGCCGGCAAGATAAAGTGAACCGCAGATAAAAAGGGCGGCAGTTTCTTTTTTTGCTTTTTCAAAAGCTTTATCGAAGCCTTCGAAGGGCGTTTGGCAAACTTCAACATTTTCTATGTGCTTTTTAAGAATTTCTGCCATATCTGAGGCACTTCGGCTTCGGGGATTTGAAACTGAAACGGTAAAGGCTGAGTCGAAAAGCCCCTCAATATATCGGCATGAGGTTAAGGAGTCTTTATCTGCAAGCATTCCCATAAGGAGCACACGCTTTCTGTTGGGAGTATACTTTTTAACTGCGTTTGCAAAAGCAAGCATACCGTCGGCGTTGTGGGCTCCGTCTAAAATTATAAGCGGGTCCTTAGAAATCACCTCGAGCCTTGCAGGATTAACGGCGTTTTTGAAGCCTTCTTTCATGGCTTCTTCGCTGATTTTAACACCTGCATCTTTTGTAAGTACTGCAAGTGCGGCTAAGGCGGTACGTGCGTTTTTTACTTGATGCTCGCCTATAAGGCTTAGTTCCAGCTTGATGCCGTTAAATTCGAGAGTGGTTCCATCGATGCTTTCATTAAGGGTTTTGAGTTTAATGTCTGTAGAGAAAAGCAGAGGACAGTGATGGCGAAGGGCGCTGTTTTTGATTACTCTTGCGGCTTGCTCGTTTTGCTCTGAGGAAATAACAGGGCAGTTGTCCTTAATAATTCCGCACTTTTGCTCTGCTATTTTTTCAATTGTTTCGCCTAAAATATCGGTGTGGTCAAGGCTTACGGAGGTGATAACGGAGCAGAGGTTTTCTTCGATTACGTTGGTACAGTCTAAAAGACCGCCGAGACCTGTTTCGAGCACGGCAAGGTCTACTTTCTCACGCTTAAAATATTCAAAGCAGACTGCGGTAACAAATTCAAATTCGGTGATTATAATATCCTCTTGGTTAAGCTTTTCTACAAAAGAGAAAACATACTGGGTAAGCTCAGCAAGCTTATGTTGGGGAATAGGAACAGAGTTTATCTGAATTCTTTCGCAGAAATCCGTTATAAAAGGAGATATGAAAAGACCTGTTTTATAGCCTGCATTTTTAAGCACCGAGGAAATAATTGCACAAACCGAGCCTTTGCCGTTGGTGCCTGCTACGTGAATGTATCTGACGTCTTTTTCGGGGTTTCCCATTAAGCTTAAAAGCTTCTTTACTCGGTCAAGCCCCGGGCGTGAGCCGAATTTATTAAGGGAATGTATCTTCTTTAAAGCTTCTTCGTAGGTCATTTTGTAAGCTCCCTGTAGATTTCGTTTTTCTTGAGTCCGCTTATTGAGGCGGCCTTTTTGGCGGCGTCTGATGCCTTGATGCCTTCTTCTATAAATTGGGTCGCAAGGGTTAGTGCTTCTTCTAAGGTCATTTCTTTTTTAGCTTCTTCTGCTTTGCCATCTAAAACAAGCACGATTTCGCCCTTTAAAGGGGTTTCGTCAATGCTTTCTGCCGCAGATTTTGTATCGGTACGGATAACCTCTTCGTGGATTTTGGTAATCTCGCGGACAATGGTAAGTTTTCGCTCACCAAAATGCGTGTACAAATCTTTAAGAGTGTTAGCAAGCTTATGAGGAGCTTCGTAAAAAATCATAGTACGCTTCTCGTTTGTTAGAGACTGAAGATGCTCTTTACGGCTTTTCTTGTTTACGGAGATAAACCCTTCGAAGGTAAAGCGGCCTGTAGAAAGCCCCGATACGCAAAGTGCTGAAATCAAAGCCGATGGACCGGGTACAACGACGGTTTTTATTCCTAAATTTCCGCATTCTCTTACCAAATCTTCGCCGGGGTCGGATATACAGGGCATACCTGCGTCGGAAACTACTGCACAGCTTTCGCCTTTTAGAATTCTTTGGCAGATTTCGCCTGTACGCTGAGCCTTGTTATGTTCGAAGTAGCTGACCATTGGTTTTTTGATACCGAGGTGATTTAAAAGCTTTAGGGTTACGCGGGTGTCTTCGGCAGCGATAAAGTCGACCTCGGACAGGACCTCGGCAGCTCTGGGAGACAAATCACCTAAGTTGCCGATAGGTGTGCCTACAACGTAAAGGGTGTTTTTTTCAGTCATTTTTCTGCCTCCCTGCGTTTTGCTGATAACAGCCGTAAATTTTGTTCATTTCTTCGGTAAAGCTACCGTCTGAATTTTCTATAATAAGGGTGGGAAGAACCTCGAGATAACCTTTCTTGCCGCCCTTTTTGCCTTTTAACAGAAAAAGCTTAGGCTTTTTGTCGACCTTTCCCTGTACAAGGCGAAGCTCCTTAGGTTCTAAGTCGTATTTCCTCATGAGCGTAAGGGCATCGGTGAGTCGTTCGGGTCGCTGACACATACAGAAATTACCGGAAAACTGCAAAAGCTTTGAGGCTGTTTTTATGACGTCTTCCATTGTGCAGGAGCTTTCGTGGCGTGCTAAAAGCTTGCCCTCCTCGGGATTTGTAACACCGCCGCCTGCGATTTTGTAGGGCGGGTTACAGGTAACTACGTCGAAGTAACCGTAAGGAATTTTGCCTTTAAGCTCTCTTAAATCCTCGCATAAAACAGAAAAGGTTTCTGTTAAGTTATTATGTATAACACTTCTTTTTATCATATCGGCGGCATCAGCCTGAATTTCTACAGCAGTTATGTTGAGACTTTTGTTAAAGCGTGCCCATAAAAGGGGAATTGTGCCGCAGCCGGAGCCAAGGTCAACGCACTTTGAGCTTTTCTTGGGGTTTGCAAAGTGAGAAAGCAGAATTGTATCGGTGGTGAAGTGATGTGTAGGGGAGACGATAACCTCGATACCGTTTCCCAGTGGCTCTAAATGTTCGCTTTCTTTAAGCACTTTAATTCCTCCTTTATGTTTATCAGGATTGATTATATAAAACAAGACCGCACCCAACTAAGTGAGTGCGGTAGGCTTGTAAGTAATTTGGGGATTACTCCTCTACGGGAGCTCCAACGGGGCAAGCATCTGCGCAAGCACCGCAATCTGCACAAGCGTCTGCGTCAATTACATACTTGCCGTCACCCTCAGAAATAGCACCGCAGGGACACTCGTCTACGCAAGCACCGCAGCTGATGCAATCATCATTGATAATGTATGCCATGGAGACACCTCCTTTATTAGTATCGCTTATATTGTAGCATAATTTTTTGAAAATGCAATTGTTTTTGCAGATTTCCTAAAAAAACTATGTTATTCCAGATTTTTGAGGTCTTCGGCTTCTTCTTTGCTTACCTTTTTGGTAAAGCCATCTTTAATAAGCTTTACATCCTTAACTTTAAATACCTGAGGTGCGGCTTCGTCGGGGGTGTTGTCCATATGAACCTTAAGCATTCCTGTTACAAGGCTTACTTCTACAACCCTGCCCTTGCCTAAGGGGGTTTTAACGATAGCACCATACTTGGGAGTGTTTTTGATAAGGTCTAAGTATGCCTCCTGCTCGTATTTTAAACAGCACATAAGTCTGCCGCAGGTGCCCGAAATTTTGACAGGTGAAAGCGAAAGCCCTTGGTCCTTTGCCATTTTGATTGACACAGGCTGAAAGTCGCCTAAAAAGCTTGAGCAACAGAAGGGTCTGCCGCAAACGCCAAGGCCGCCTAACATTTTTGCTTCATCTCTTACGCCTATCTGGCGAAGCTCTATACGGGTTTTGAAAACCGAGGCGAGGTCTTTGACCAAAGCTCTGAAGTCTACTCTGCCATCAGCGGTAAAGTAGAAAAGAAGCTTTGAGTTGTCGAAGGTGTATTCTACGTTTACAAGCTTCATGTCGAGGTTGTGCTCGGCTACCTTTTTTTCGCAGATTACAAGGGCTTTCTTCTCAAGCTCGCGGTTTGCCTCCAAACGCTTGATATCAGCCTTCGTAGCCTTACGGATAATCTTTTTTAAGGGGTGAACGATTTCTTCGTCAGCGACATTGTGGTTGGGGGAAGCAATCTGACCGCATTCAACTCCGCGGGCAGTTTCTACAATAACCATTTCGTTTTGCTCGAATTTAACGTCTGTGGGGTCAAAATAATATATTTTACCAACTTCTTTGAAGCGTACACCTACTACTTCTGCCATGTTATCCTCCTGAATTCGCCGCAAATCCACGTGCTCATAAGGCTGAGGCTTACGTTGCGGCCTATAGTATATATTGCGTTGTTAACGGTCTCGATAAGACCTATAAGCTTCTTTTTGGTAAGCTTGACACTTAAAACTTGACTTAAGTCCTTAGAAAGCAAGGTTTCGTCGCTTACTGTCAGTGACAAAGCATCGCTTAAAATTGCCCTCATTGCAGGCAACACCTCAAGAGCCACCGATTTGTCATTAAGTACAGCGGTGTTTTTCAGAAGATTAAGCTCAGAGGTTTCGGTAATGCTTAAAAGAATATTTTTTGCAAGCTCTAACGTCTCGTCAGAAAAGCCTGAGCTTTGCTCTAAATTAAGCACAGTACATCGGGAAAGCACCGTTTCGGGCAGTGTTCCTGCATCTTCTGTCGTAAGCAGAAACAGAATTGCCTGAGGGGGTTCCTCTAAGGTTTTTAAGAATGCATTGAGAGCCTCGACACCCATTCGCTTGTCGGCATCTTTTATAACGAAAACTTTTGTGTCGGCTTCGTTTGCGATAATTGAGCAGGCGCGTGTGATATTGCGGATTTCGTCAACGGCAATTACATCTGTTTTGCCTGAGCCCTTTGCAAAGTAAATGTCAGGGTGCACTTTCTTTTGTGCCTTCTGGCAAGGGATGCATTCATCGCAGGGTTTATGGTCGCTTTTGCATACTGCCCATTTTGACAAAAGTGTGGTCAGGCTGTCGCGGGATTCTGCGGTACCGCCGTTGAGAATAAGTGCGTGAGGGAAGCGGCGGCTTTGCTCTAAGCTTATAAGCTCGGATTTTACGTTTTCGTTTTTTTCGAAACCTGTGAAATTCAAATTAAGCTCACCCTTCCTTTTTATTTTATCATAAGTTAAACGTAATTTCTATAGTATATTATTTACAGTTTAAAGTGCCTTGTGACTATGCCTTTTTCGGTTACATCTATGTAGGCGTAGCTGCCGTCGTATCCTCGGCAGGAGCCGGGGTTTACGATATAAAGTCCGTCGTCGTAGTCCTCAAGAGGAACATGGGTGTGACCAAACAGCAGTAAATCTGCTTTTGCTTCTCTTGCGGCACAGACTAAATTGTAGAGCCCGTACTTTGCGTTATAAAGGTGACCATGGGTTATGAAAAGCTTCTTTCCCTCTAAGGTTATGGTTTCAATATTTTGGGCATTGCAACAAAAGTCGCAATTGCCGCGTACGCCTATAAAATGTTTTTGCGGATATAAAGCCTTCATAGCCTCAAACTCGGAGTTGCCATCGCCGCAGTGAATAATAACCTCGGCATCGGGTCTTGCGTTTATTGCGGATTTTAAGGAGTAGGTATCGCCGTGAGTATCGGAAATTACAAGAAGCTTCATAATATCACCAAGTCATAATATATAAAAGACGAACATAAAGTTAACAGAGGTGTTTTATATGGCAAATGAAAAGCAAATGGAAAATATCGCAAAAATGCTTGGGGGAAGCTTGGGCAAAAGCAGCGACGACATACTGAAAAGCATGAGAACAGGAGACGTTAACTCGGTGCTTAATTCCCTTAGCAGTGACCAGCAGGCAAAGGTTAACTCTATACTGTCTGACCCTAAGCTTACAAAAAAGCTTATGGAGGATAAGTCGGTACAGGAAATTTTAAGAAAGCTTGATTTATAATGGCAGGCCTTGAAGATAAGCTGTCGGGGATACTTTCTGACCCGGAAGCGGTAAGCAAGCTGAGGGCGTTGGGGCAAGCTATGGGACTTGACACAGGCTCTATGCCGTCAAATCCTGCACCCAATACACAGAAGTCGGGCTTTAGTCTGCCTTTTCAAAACCAAAGCTCAGGTAATGACGAGATGGTAAGCTCTCTGATGAGGCTTGCGCCGCTTTTGTCGGATATGGGCAAGGATGACGAGGTAAACTGTCTTTTGAATTCCCTCAGACCTTTTTTAAGCGAGGGCAGAAGACACCGGCTTGACCAAGCAGGAAAAATGCTAAAGGTTATGAGGCTTTTGCCGCTTATAAAAGGCTCGGGATTGCTTTGATATATTAAATCGGGGTGTGGTTAAGTTGGACAAAATGCAGGAAGAAGCTATGAGAAGGGTGCGGCAGATGCAGTCGGCAAATTCTGCTCAAAAGCAGGCAGAGAATAGCCAAATCCGAAAATCTGCCGAGATTGATACACGCAGTACACCTCAACGGCAGGAAACCGATAAGACTGAGGATACTGCTTTAGGTGACCCTTTGTCGGGACTTTTTAAGGACAAAGAAAAGCTTCTTGTGCTTTTGCTTATAATGCTTTTGTCACAGGAAAGCTATAACACCGAATTGGTGTTGGCTTTGCTTTATATAATTATATGATGTCAGCGAACCTGACCGTTGCCTTTTATAATAAACTTCATGCTTGTAAGCTCATTGATACCCATGGGACCGCGAGCATGGAGTTTTTGTGTTGAAATGCCGATTTCGGCACCTAAGCCGAACTCGCCGCCGTCGGTAAATCTTGTGGAAGCATTTACATAAACAGCTGCTGCATCAACGGAGTTTAAGAATTTTTCGGCGTTAGAGTAATTTTCGGTAACGATACATTCGCTGTGACCTGAGGAATAATTTGCAATATGATTAAGTGCACAGTTTATGCAGTTGACAACCTTAACCGCCAAGACATAGTCAAGGAACTCTGTAGCGTAGTCTTCGTCTGTTGCAGGCTTTACACTGTCGCCTAAAATTTCGATGGTTTTTTCACAGCCTCTGAGCTCTACGTTCTTTTCATCAAGCTTTGCCTTGATAAGGGGCAGAGCCTTGTCAGCAATGCTTTTGTGGACAAGGATTGTTTCGATGGCATTACAAACAGAGGGGCGAGAGGTTTTTGCATTGTAGATAATTTCTGCCGCCATATTGAGGTCGGCATATTTGTCTACGTAAACGTGGCAGTTGCCCACACCTGTTTCGATTACAGGCACCTTGGCGTTTTCGACAGTAGCCTTAATGAGACCTGCACCGCCTCGGGGTATGAGCACGTCAAGATAATCGGAAAGACCCATAAGCTCGATTGAGCTTTGACGAGTTGTGTCCTCGATAAGCTGGACTGAGTCAGCTGGCAGGCCTGCAAGCTCGATTGCCTTACGCATAACGCTTGCTACTGCTTTGTTGGAGTTGATAGCCTCTTTGCCGCCTCTGAGAATTACGGCGTTGCCTGACTTAAGACATAAAACTGCAGAGTCGGCAGTAACATTGGGACGAGCCTCGTAAATAATACCGATTACACCAAGGGGAACGGTTACCTTTGTAACCTCCAAGCCGTTTTTAAGCTTGCCGCCTGAGATTACCCTGCCGCAAGGGTCGGGAAGATTTGCTACCTGACGGGCACCGTCAGCCATGCCCTTGATACGCTCGGGAGAAAGTGCAAGTCTGTCTAAAAGTGCGTTGGTAAGGCCAGCGGCTTTTCCTGCTTCTAAGTCTTTTGCGTTTTCTTCTAAAATATAGTCGGTATTTTCAATAAGGGCATCGGCAATTGAGATAAGTGCCTTGTCTTTCAAAGCACCTGATGTAGCAAGTGTACGTGCTACTTCCTTTGCTTTTTTGCCCATCATTTCAATTGTTGTCATAATAAAACCTCCTCAGTTTGCTTTGAAAAGAGTACCAACGGATTGACCCTCTAAAAGATCGTAAATACGGTTAGGGTCGTCGCCGCCGATAACAGAGCAGTTAATGCCTGCAGTTGTTACGTATTTAGCCGCCTGAATTTTGGTAGCCATACCGCCTGTGCCGCGATTAGAGCCCGAGCCGCCGGCGTGACGTATAATTTCATCGGTGATTTCTTCGACTACGTCGATTTTTTTGGCGTCGTTGTGTTTTCTGGGGTCTTTGTCGTAAAGACCATCAATGTCGGTGAGGATAACAAGCAAATCGGCACCTACAAGCTTGGCAACAATAGCTGAAAGCATATCGTTGTCGCCGAAATTGTTGCCCTGCAGCTCGTCAATAGCGACGGTGTCGTTTTCGTTAACTATAGGAATAATATTCATCTGGAGTAATGTGTCAAAGGTATTAAGCACATTTTCCTTTTTATGCTCGGAGTCTACAGCATCTCGGGTTAAAAGCACTTGTGCTACCATATGGTTGTATTCACCGAAAAGCTTGTCGTACATATACATAAGCTCACATTGACCAAGTGCGGCTAAAGCCTGTTTTTCTCGGGTAGTGTCGGGGCGTGCAGGAAGACCGAGCTTTCCCATGCCTACGCCGATAGCACCCGAGGAAACAAGGATAATGTCTCTGCCTTGGTTTTGTAAATCAGAAAGCACCTTGCACAGAGCCTCGATACGCCTGTAGTTGATTTTTCCGTTAGAGTATGTAAGTGTGGAAGTACCCACTTTAATAACTATTCTTTTTGCTTGCACAAAATCACATCTTTTCCCATTTTACAATTATAATAAGTATAGCATATATAGTGGCAATTGTGCAAGGTTTTTATTTGTATATAGCAAGAGACACAGGACGCTTTCCTTCCTGTGCCTCTTTTTATGTGCAACTCCAAGAGGAGTTAACGGGTTATTAGGTTATGTTAGCAAGCCTTTTTTGAATAGCGGTTGCGTCTTTGATGTTTACTTTGCCGTTACCGTCAACATCACCGAGGATTCCCTTGTCCACAACAGGCTCAGAGGGCTCTGTTTCGTCAGGAGATGAGGGTATAACAGGCTTTGAGGGCTCGGTTTCACCGGGAGTAGAGGGTTCAGA
>JAFUPE010000054.1 GCA_017481395.1 Ruminococcus sp.
GTTTTTTAAGCTGGTTGCAAATACGTCAGCCGTATTCTTCACGCCATGCCCAAGCACGCTCTAAGAAAGCCTCTCTGCCGATATCTTCTTTTGTAAGGCCCTCAGCCTTCATAGCTTCAACAATCTTAGCCTCTGTAGCAATAGATGCGTGGTCCGTACCGGGAAGCCATAGTGCAGAGTAGCCCTGCATACGTCTCCATCTGATAAGAATATCCTGCAACGTATTGTCAAGTGCGTGGCCGATGTGAAGCTGACCTGTAATATTTGGATGAGGCATAACAATAGTATAAGGCTTCTTGTCCTGGTCTACCTCTGCATGAAAATATCTGCCTTTAAGCCAGAAGTCATATATTTTGTCCTCAACCTCTTTTGGGTTGTAGGACTTAGCAAGCTCTTTTGCCATAGCAAAAACCGCCCTTTCGCAATAAATATTCAGTATATTATCTCATTTTAACTATATTTTGTCAACCCATTAGCCACGGGTTAGCCACCCGCAAAAAGCGACACGACAAGTTTAAAGTGCTCTATTTGTCTAAATTCACCTATATATTTTGTAAATTTTTGTGAATAGTAAAACAATTTTAAAAAAGTTATAATTTTTGGTGTGAGTTTTTTCGAAAACTTGCGTCTAATAAGTGAAAGAGCCAAACAAGGGGAAAGGAGCATATCAATGGACAACGGTGCTTGTAGCTACCGCCGTTTCCTTGATGGTGATGACAACGGCTTTATCGAAATTATAAAAGACTATAAGGACGGACTAATACTTTACATTAACAATTTTACAGAAAACATCTTTATTGCGGAAGATTTGGCAGAGGACACCTTTGTTAAAATTGTTACCAAAAAGCCTCGTTTTTCGGGTAAATCCTCATTCAAAACATGGCTTTACGCCATCGGCAGAAACGTAGCCTTAGACCATTTAAGGCGTCATAAAACAACTGTTGTTTCTTTCGATGAGCTTCCCGAAATCCGCGAGGAAACAGAAAGCCTTGAGGCAGAGTACATAAAGAAAGAGGACGCCAAAGAGCTTCACAAAGCTTTAGAAAAGCTCAATCCTCAATACAGGCAAATTCTCTGGCTTGTATATTTTGAAAATTTCAGCAACAGAGAAGCCGCATTAGTAATGAAAAAAACGGTCCGAAATGTAGAATCACTTTTATATCGAGCAAAACAGTCGTTAAAGACAGAACTTAACAAGGAAGGCTTTGTTTATGAGAAATTATAAGGATATGGCAGACGCTGTATTCCGCAGGCGAGACGAATACGTAGCGTCAGTTAAGAGAAAAAAGAAAATAGCCTTAAATGCAAGCCTTTCCCTATGCACCGTTTGTTTGGCAGTTTTAGGTGCATTTGGTATATGGCAGTCCGGCGTGCTGACACCGGATCCCCACGTCATAGGCACAAAACCCCAGAGCTTTACGGAGCCTACTACCGAAGGACTTATCCACAGCATTGGCAGTAACGCAACAAGCGAGGGTGAATATACTGAGAACACCCAAATAATTACGGGTAATATAATAACAGGCAACACAGCAATTGACGCAACTAACCCCGACAACTCTGCAAATCCAACGGGAGCTACACTTACGACCGACCCGCAGGAAAAACCTGTTAATCCCGCATTGCCCACAATTAAACCCACAATACCCAGCTTCTCTGTCCCTCCCACAAACAGCGGTACGGTGCATCCCGACATTATTATTCCCACGTCACCTATAGGCCCTACCCTGCCTAATTATCCTGACGCACCCGAAGTACCGCCTACAAGCGGCGACTACCCCAAGCCCAAACCACCTGTAGTATTACCTACAGACCCTGTAGAGCCTGAGGTACCGGCAGCAACAGGCGGTGATATCGGCGTTGAGGACGAAGTCCCTGATCCCCCCACCACGGCTTCGCCGACATGGGCCCCTGTAATCGATGGTACAGAAGAAATCCCTGTCACAACCATATCTCGTGAAGACGAGGCAGTCGAGCCCACCGAACCCACCGAACCCATTGAGGTAACGGTTCCCTGCTGGACCCAGTCTCCAACCGATGCACCCCTTGAAGAGCCTACTATGCCTGCTGCACCCGAAACACAGTCCCCCACAGCAGGAATCAAAGTTTACGGCAAGGTAGTTGACCAAAACGGAAATCCTGTTGCAGGAGCAAAAGTAACCCTTTATTACAGCTTGAGCAACTACTCCACTGCTACAACCAATGCAAACGGCGAGTACAGCTTTACAAATGTTCCTTATTATTCAGGTATTTACGTAAAGCAAACCTACGCACCAAGCGGATATACATCTGCCGCCAACAAAGTATACGTAAGCTCTTCCAACGATTACGGCAGCAACTATATTGTGTTTGTCTGCACAAAGAAATAATCTATCTTAAAAGGAGGCATTGACCATGAAAAAAGCTTTTGCGTCAATTTTAGTTTTCATTCTCGCTGTTGTGCTTATGCTGTCAGCAGGTTTACCTGTGTCGGCAGAGGCACTTAAAGACCCACACCCTGATTTTATCTTTAACCTATGGAGTGAATACTGTAAAGAGTTTGAAGAAATCGCAGGCTTCTACCCTACTCTCAGTGGCGATGCCAGCTACCGCGAAATCTCAGAATATTTTCCCTCTACAAGTGATGAGAGTAAAAACTTCAAGCTTATACTTGCAACCTACGGCTCTACCAAAGACACCTTCTCTTACCGCAAGGATTTTGGCGAGTACACCTACTATAACCCCAACTACTACAGGGATAGCCGTGAATACCTGATATACCTTTATAATCAGGACAAGGTTTATACCATCGAAGAAGCTTACTACAATAACGTTGAAGGTGTTGAGTCAGCCATCGGTGCCTTAAACGGCGAAGCTTTGCTAAAAGTTGGCGATACAAACGGCGATTTTGAAGTAAACATCAAGGACGTAACTTTCCTGCAAAAGTATACTGCAAAGCTTGAAAGTGTTAATAACATTTTCAGCCTTGAGCTTTTCAAACGAAGTGCTGACCTTAACCGCGACCATGATATAAATATCAAGGACGCAACCTTCCTGCAAAAACAACTTGCAAACATTTTAATCCCCACGGTTTACGAAAAAGTCCCTGCATCTGCTGATAGCGTAGAGTACAAAGAGGTAAGCTTAGGCTACAACTCTGACTACGGCAATGCCGATAAGCTTATTACAAATCTTCAGCAGTTCAGCGCCTACAGAAGCGGTTCAAGCAAAACCTATAACGAAGAGTTCTTTGAAGAAAAAGCTCTGGTACAGATTTACCATACATATTACACAGGTATGGTGCATGGCTTCGTTTCAGGAGTATACCGCGACGGCAACACCCTTTACGTAAAATACGGCGAATCACACCCCCACATAGGTGCAGGCACCACTGACGATATCGGTGTATTTAACGTTGCCCTTGAAATTGATAAGGATTTACTCGTAGGCGTAGAAAAACTTGCCATAGAAACAACTACCTACATCAGCTCTCCTTATGAATATTGAGAAACCAATCATCGTTTTTCCCTCTTTAAGAGATGTGTGATATATTGTGACCCCTTAAATGACAAAGGCTCCCTCGGGAAACCGAGAGAGCTTTTGTCATATGTAAATTAAATTATTCTTGGGATTTTTCTTTTTTAAACACAATCAGCTTGCTTAAAATGTAATTGAGGATAACCACAATAATACTTACAAGCACCTTGGCAAGCATACCCTCAATGCCAAAAATAGTCTGGTTAAGACCAATCCACACAAGGAAAGGAACACCTACCCACTCTACCGCACCTGAGGCAAGCCGAGACCCTACGAAAAGACCTATTTCCTTAAATATAACAGTAGGCTTAAAGCTTCTGCTTTCAAAAACAAAAAGCTTGTTGGTAATGTAAGCAAAGAGCACAGCCGCCACCCACGAAAGCACGTTTGCCACAGCAACCAGCACGTTTGTGTCCACAATTGCTTTTTCAAAAACACTTTCAAAAAGTGCGTAACTGCCCCAGCTTACAAGGGTAGTAAGCACACCGAAAATCAGATACATTATAATTTCCTTGTGCTTTAAAAACATTCTTTTAATAAAGCCATTACGTTCTTCGGGCTTTGTACTTTTATTTTCCTTTGCCATTTTTACTTCTCCGGTTTTTCAATGTTCTTTACTTTGGCTATATAAATGGGGCGGTCTTTAACCTCGAAGTAAACTCTGCCTAAATACTCGCCTATAAAACCTAATGAAATTTCCACAATACCTGCGGCAAAAAGTATAGCAGTAAGCACAGGCAGGAAATACCCAACAAAGCCTTTAACAATAGCTATAACAATCATAGCAATTGACGTACCAACACCGCCTAAAAGCAGAAGAATACCTAAGATATACAGAAGCTTTAAAGGTGTAACCGAAAAGGCGGTAAAGCCGTCAAAGGCGTACTTGAAAAGACCCCAGAAGCTCCAGCTTGATGTGCCAATGGTACGCTCAACGTTTTCATAAGGAAGCCACTTTGTGTCAAAGCCTACCCAACAGAAAATACCCTTGGAAAAACGCTGAACCTCGCCCATTTCAAGAATTGACTGAACCATTTCACGCTTCATAACTCTGAAGTCAACGGCACCGCCGGGCATTTTAACCTTGCTTGTTGCGTTTTGCATAGCAAAGAACATCTTGGAAATAGCCTGCCTTATAAAGCTTTCGCCCTTCTGCTTTTCTCTGTAAAGAGCACAGCAGTCGTGGCCATTCTCTATTTCGGCAAGCATTTGAGGAAACATTGCGGGCGGATGCTGTAAGTCAGCATCCATAACAAACACCAAGTCGGCATCTGTATGCTCAAGACCTGCGTACATAGCACTTTCTTTGCCAAAATTACGGGAAAAAGAAATATATTTTACATTGTCAAACTTTTTAGCAAGCTGAGTCATAACAAGCAAAGTGTTGTCGCGGCTGCCGTCGTTTACTAAAATATATCTGAATTTATAATCAGGAAGAGTAGCAATCACCTTGTTTGTCTCTTCCACAAAGGTAGGAAGTACTTCCTCTTCGTTAAAGCAAGGAACAACCAAATCAACTGTTTTCATTTTTCATCACCTCAATAACTTATATTATATCAAAGTCAGTCTCAAAAGTCTATGATTTTTATATGATATATTTTTAAAAAACATATTTACTCTAAATGTGAAAAGTGTTATTATAATTATGTATGCAAAAATCTCGCATAAAAAGGAGATATTATGACTAAATCTAAGAAATTTTTCTCAAAACCTGCCTCAGGCAAGAAGCTTGCCACACGGGCAGAGAAAAAGGGATTTTTCTACGATAACAGATTTATACTTCTGTCATTTGTAGTTCCCTTTGTGATTATGGCAGTAGGCTTTGCGGCTTACGACATAGCACCCTTCGGAATTTTTAAAACCATAGTGGATTCTGTGGCTCATGGCTTGGGTCAGCTTTTCCCGTCATGGGGAATTACTACAGCCAAACCGGACTGGTCTAACCCGTGGGGAGACAAGCAGATGCTGGTAATCGATTTGTGGCATCAGTATTATCCCTTCCTTGTTGAGCTTCACGAAAAGCTGCAATCCGGCGGAAGTCTTCTTCACTCATGGGTTTTGGGTATGGGCTCTAACTTTATTTTAGTTATGTCCTACTACCTGTTAAGTCCTCTTAACTTCCTTTCCGTAATTGTACCCGAGGCTTGGCTTGTAGAATACCTTGC
The DNA here is from genome assembly GCA_017481395.1 of Ruminococcus sp. Next base: position 5,682 of record JAFUPE010000054.1, read on the forward strand.
CCTCATTACTGTAATAAAAATTGCCTGTATGGGTGGATTTACTGCAATTGCACTCAAGATTATTACCAAGAGAAACGACCTTTCCTTAGTGGTTTTCTCTATGATGTTCTCGTTCTGTGCATTTAACATGGGCTACTACTGGTGCGTTATCTGGCTTGACTCGGTAGCTATGCTTCCGCTTTGCGTTGGCGGTACTGTGGCACTGCTTCGAGACGGCAAGTTCAAGCTTTTTACAATTTCGCTTGCTCTTGCAGTTGTATGCAACTACTTTATCGGTCTTTTCATATGCGTAGCGGTTCTCTTCACCTGCATAGGCTACGAATGCTCTCGCTGGGGCGGTTTCAGAAAAGCCTTTAAGGACCTTGCACGCACAGCTTTCTTTACTGTATCGGCGTTGCTTATGACAGCACCTGTTACAATTCCCACCTACTTAGGTCTGCAAAACACCTACAAGCAGACTATGGGTATGCCAAAAAGCTTTGTTATTAATGTTGTTTCTGACACAGGCTCAAACACAACCATTACAAAGCCTGACGTTAATGAGGTTATGAATGCTATTTCCGAGATTTTCTCCAACGTATTCTCCTTTATTAACCCCTCCGACAAGGAAGGCTTGCCTAACATTGCCTGCGGTATGCTTTGCGTTATTCTTGCAGTTGTATTCCTCTGCTCCAAAAAGATTAAGCTTGGCGAAAAGATTTTCTGCTCTGCTACACTTCTTTTCCTTGTAGCAAGCTTCTTTATCCGTCACCTTGACTTTATTTGGCACGGCTTCCATTACCCCAACATGCTGCCTTCAAGATTCAGCTTCCTCTTTAGCTTCCTGCTGATTTATATGGCTTACAGGGCATACACCTTTATTGAGCACACCCACTACCTTGACATTGTAGTTGCAATTCTTGCATTTGTTCTTCTTGTGCTCACGTATTTTACAAGAGATGCCGAGTCCAACGCTCCGCTTATTGCCTCTTGCATTGTGGCAGGCGTATATATTATTCTGCTGTTCCTTTATAGCTTCAAGCTTCTTAATTTACGCACCCTTACCCTTTTGTTGTGCCTGTTTGTTTTCGGCGAAATGGTTGCAACCTCGATTATAGGTGTTAAAACCGTTACAACCACCTCTATGTCGGGCTATCCCAGAGATGAAAAGAATATGGATGCAGTGCTTGAGCATATTGAGGCTATTGAGTTTACAGGCGAGCCTGATATTTACCGCACAGAGGTGCTTACAACCCAAACCCTTAACGACAGTGCACTTAACACCTACAACGGCGTTTCCATGTTCAACTCAATGGCAAACGTAAACATCACAAAGTACCTTGAGCGTATCGGCGTAGGCGCTTGGCAGGCAGGCAACCGATACACCTACTATGAAAGCTCACCTGTTACCAACACGCTTTTAAACCTCAAGTACCTTATTTCCCGCGATGGCAAGTTCTACAACACTGACTACACAACACTTTTAAATAAAGTCGGCAACACTGCCTTGCTTGAAAATACAGCTTATCTGCCCATGGGCTATGTTGTAAATGAAGAGCTTATTAACTGGGCGGATGAGGATTTCAGCTCTACAGGTGCAAACAGCAAAAACGACAACCCCTTCCTTGAGCAGATTGAGTTCTGGCAGCTTGCCACAGGCATCGAAGAACCTCTTTACACTCAGCTTAAGGTTAAGGACCAAGGCCACACATCCTCCTCTATTCTTGAAGTAGGAAGGACCTCAGATGGTCATTACAAAATTAATCCTAAAGACAAATCCGCCGAAATCCACACCAAGTTCAACTACTATCCCGAGGAAGACGGCACAGTGCTGTTCTATTTAAAATACGACAACACCAAGGACAAGAAAACCAAGATTATGATAAACGACCAGGACAACGGCACCCGAACACTTAGCCGACCCAATATCGGCGTTGCAGGTGTGGTAGAGGCAGGCGACAAGGTTTCTGTTTATACCGACCTTACCGCAGGCAAGTCCGGAAGCCTTATCATCTATTGCTATCAGCTTAACGACGAGGTCTTCGAAAAAGGTCTCGAGATTCTCTCTAAGGGCGGTCTTACCACCACAAAGAGCAGCGACACCAAAATCGAAGGCACAGTAAACGCTGACAGAGACGGTCTTTTCTTCACCTCTATCCCCTATGAAAAGGGCTGGAAGGCTTACGTAGACGGCAAAGAGGTTGAGGTTACACCCGTTGCAAATGCTATGGTTGCTTTCCCCATTACCGAGGGCGAGCACGAAATTACCCTTAAGTTTATCCCTGACGGATTTATTATAGGTGTTACAGCCTTTGCTATCGGCCTTATTATGTTAGCAGCCGCTTGGTTTGTAACATCAAAGTATATGAAGGAAAACCGCGTTAAGGCAATGGCAACAACCTTCCTTAAAGCTGATGTAAAGGTTAAAGAAAAGCCTGTGGCTGAGGAAATTGCTGACGATATTTCGGAAGACATTTCCGAAGCTTCAGAAAATCCTCAAAATCAGGACACCGCAGACTCAGACGAAATAGACGAAATTCAGGAAACCGAATAACAAATTACAGGAGCCAAGAAAAACTTGGCTCCTGTTTTATTGTTATTGAAAAAAGCTTGTTTCTGTAATATAATAAGCAAAAAGCTTCAAGGAGATTTAAATATGAAATTCTTTATTGCTTCCGATATACATGGCTCGGCCTACTACTGCGAAAAGCTTTTAGAAGCTTACAAAACTGAAAACGCCGACAAAATCCTTCTTTTGGGCGATATTCTTTATCACGGACCCCGAAACGACCTGCCCAAGGATTACGCACCTAAAAAGGTTATTGCAATGCTTAACCCCCTTAAAAATGAGATTTTAGCCGTTCGCGGAAATTGCGACACCGAGGTTGACCAAATGGTGCTTGAGTTTCCTATTTTAGCCGACTATGCCATAATTGCTACAGACAACGTTCTTATTTACGCCACTCATGGCCACAACTTCAACAACGCAAATCTTCCGCCCATAAATAAAAACGATGTTCTTCTGCATGGTCATACCCACGTACCTGTTGTTGAGGAGTTTGACACCCACACTTATATTAACCCGGGTTCCGTTTCTATTCCTAAAGAAAACTCTCCTCACAGCTACATGACCTTTGACGGCAAAACTTTTTTGTGGAAAACCTTAGAAGGCAAAATCTATAATACATTTGAATTAAACTAAACAAAAATCACCGAACTTCATTTCATTGTGAAGCTCGGTGATTTGCTTATTATTTATTAATACCTTTTGTACGCCATTTTCCGCTTCGCCAACGCAGAAGCATCAGTATACCGCGTATTACCTCATCAGCCGCAATAGCAATCCATAAGCCGTGAATACCTAAACCGCATACAACTGCCAATATGTACGAGCCTAAGGTGCTTACAAGTATCATAGAGAAAACCGCACATATGGTGGGGAAGTACACATCTCCCGCACCTCTTAAGCAACCTATAATAACAAGGTTTGTGGTTCTGCCCAGTTCAAGGAAAATATTGATAAAAAGCACCTGTGCACCTAAGGCGATAACCACCTCATCGGCAGTAAATATACCCATAAGCTTTTCGCCGAAAATTGCACCCACTATACATATAGAAATAGTTATGGAAAGCGCGTACAAATAATTCCTGTAGGCTTTGCGTTTAACTTCGTCAAACTTTTTGGCACCTACCAAGTGACCTGTAATAATCTGGCTTGCCTGCGAAATCGCCACGGTAAACAGATAGAAGAACATTGTAATATTCTGCACATATGTCTTGGTAATCAGCTCGGCATCCGTCAGGCAGTTTAGAACAATGGCTGTAATAACCACCTGAGAAATATTGTAAAGGAAGGTTTCAAAAGCCGAGGGCACACCGATTTTTACTATATTTTTCACGTCTTCCTTGGGAAAAGGCTTTAAGAGCTTGAAGATAGTGGGCTTTTCCACCTTTTTGAAAAGCACCACCGCCAGCACCACAGTTCCCACAAAGCGGGAAAAGGTAGTTGCAATTGCAACACCCATAACGCCCATTTTAGGGAGGCCGAAAAGCCCGAGAACAAAGATAACGTCGAGGACGGTGTTCATAATATTCATGCCAAGGGTAACGTACATGGATATCTGGGTCATACCATGGTTGCGGATAATTACAGACATAGAAGACAAAAGTGCCTGCAAAAATACAAATCCGCCAACTATGGAAAGATACTGAGAGGCAAAGTCAAGCACAGTACCCTCTGCACCGATAAAAGAAAGAATAGGCTTACTGAAAAGCACATAAACTGTGCTTATAACAGCACCAAAAATAAGGTGAAAGGTAATCGAAAGTGCTGCAATGCGTGAGGCATTCTCTCTTTTCTTTGCACCTAAATACTGCGAAATAAGCACTGCACTTGCGGTAGAAATAACCGTAAACACAATGGTTGTAATAGAAATTGCCTGATTTGCGGTATTAACCGATGACGCCGCAAGGTCGTCATATTTACTTAACACAAATACGTCAACAAAGCCTAAAAGCATAAAAAGCAATGTTTCTATAAAAATAGGCCACGCCATATTAAAAAGCTTTAATTTTTTCATGAAAATACCCTCGTAAAAAATCTAACCCCATTATACACTATTAAAATAATTTTACAATAACGCAAATTTTGACAAATATTGATTTTTAGTACCTACGGTTTTATAATATTATTTATAATAGGTAGATGTGTAGGAAAAATTACGTTTTATGACATTCGTGCAAGACTTTATTAAAATTTGCGACAAAAAAGCAAAAAAACAGGCTGTGCATTTGCACAGCCTTAAATATGCTTATTCAATCCTTACAAAATATTGGCAATAAACATAAACATTCTGGATTTTTTTAGCCTCTACTCCGTCATCAGCCTGAATGATAGGCTGAGTTTCTGAGGGAGTGGTATAAAGCTTAAATACAATTGCGTTCTGAGAAGGACGCATATTTCTGATTTTCTTATACTCGAAGTTGCGCTTTGTAACGCCTAAGTAATCAAAAATTACAGTCTCAATATCAGGATTTGAAAAACATTTGATAAACTCGTCTTCGTCGTGAATCTCAAGAAGATGCTTAGCCTCCTCGAAGGAAATGTTGTAGCATTTGAACTGTCCTTCATTCATAACAGAAATCATGCTGGAATTGTCCAAAAGCAGTAAGGGTAAAGATGCTGCATTTTTCATAAAATATGCCTCCTTTAATTATATTTTTAATATTATATACTATATTACTGCCGATGTCAATAACTTTTTGTTGATGATAACCAATGATGATACCGAAATATTAATATATAATATTATAAGGAGTAAATCTTTATGAGCAAAAAAGAATTTAAAACCAACGTTATGCGGATTTTAGACCAAAAGAAAATCAACTACAATAGCCACAGCTACGCAGATACCGACGCCTTAAGCGGAGTTGAAGTAGCCGAAGCTCTGGGTGAAAACCCCGACAGAGTTTTTAAAACCTTGGTAACTCAGGGTGCAAGCAAAAATTACTTTGTATTTATGGTGCCTGTAAAAGAGGAGCTTGACCTTAAAAAGGCGGCAAAATCAGTTAATGAAAAAAGCATAGCTATGATAAAGGCAAAGGAGCTTCTGCCCCTGACAGGCTATGTTCACGGCGGTTGCTCGCCAATAGGTATGAAAAAGCAGTTTAAAACTACCATTCACCATACCGCCAAGGATTTTGACACCATTTATTTCAGTGCAGGCAAAATCGGCTATCAGGTGCAGACTTCCCTTGCTGAGCTTGGCAAAGTAATACCCTTTGAACTTGATGATATTGCGGAATAAACAAAGGCGTTGCACTTATTTTGCAACGCCTTTGTTTTACAAAAGTTCAAAATGTTTTTTGTCGGCATCTATAATACCCTCTTTTTTCAGCTTGCTTATTTCTACAGAAAGCCCGCTTCGCTCAACACCTAAAAAATCCGCCAGCTCCTGACGGTCAAAGGGAATGTCAAAGCTGTTACTGCCTGCTTTTTTTGCACAAAGCATAAGGTACGCCATCAGCTTTTCTCTTGTACTGCGTTTTGAGGTAACTTCGATTTTCTGATGAAACTGAATGTTTTTTACCGCCAGATTCTTCATCATATTAAAAATAAGCTGTTGGTGAAATCCGCAGTTGTTAGTACAGGTGTGCAGAATATGAGTACAGTCTATAAACATAATCTCTGACGGCTCGTTTGCAATAATGCTGACAGGCATCTTCTTAACTTCGGCACAGGCAAATGCCTCGCCAAAAACCTGGGACACCTCAGAATGCCCTACTATACTTCTGTTGCCATAATAATCTGTCTGAATTATCTGCACACTACCCGAAAGAACTATACCGATAAATCTTGCAGGGTTACCCTCAGCAATTACGGTGTATTTTTTGTCAAAAAACGCTACCCTTGCCCCAAGACAGATAAGCATCTTAAGTAAATTTTCATCGTCAATCCCCTCAAATAGAGGGCAGACTTTCAGCACATCTAAATATTTTTTCATATTTTTCACCTTTTGTTGAAATTTCAACATACTTTCTCCTTCGATTATATTATAATGAGGTCACGAAATCAAGGAGGTTTTGAAAATGCTTAGAAAAATAATCAAGATAGATGAAGAAAAATGCAACGGCTGCGGTGCTTGTGCTGCTGCTTGTCACGAAGGTGCAATCGAGATGATAAATGGTAAGGCAAAGCTTACCCGTGAAGACTACTGTGACGGCTTAGGCGATTGTTTGCCTGCATGTCCCGTAGACGCCATAAGCTTTGAAGAGCGTGAGGCTCCTGCTTACAACGAAGAGGCAGTTTTAAAAGCCAAGGCTGAAAAGTCCTCTGCTCCTCTTCCCTGCGGCTGTCCCGGAACAAATGCTAAAACTATTAAAAGAGACTCCAATGTTCCGCTAAAAATAACAAACACTCAGAGTCAGCTTTCTCAGTGGCCCTGTCAGATTAAGCTTGTGCCTGTAAATGCTCCTTACTTTGAAAATGCAAATCTCTTAATTGCCGCAGACTGCACAGCCTTTGCCTACGGTAATTTTCATCAGGATTTTATAAGAAACCATATAACCCTTATAGGTTGTCCCAAGCTTGATGAGGGTGATTATAGCCATAAGCTTACTCAGATTATCGCAAACAATAATATTAAAAGCGTAAAAATCGTCAAAATGGAAGTTCCCTGTTGCTCAGGACTTGAAAACGCCGTAAAAAAAGCCTTGATGCAAAGCGGCAAGTTTATTCCTTGGCAGGTTGTAACCATTACCACAGACGGAAAAATTTTAGAATAATTTAAAGATTTTCTATTTAAAACTTTAAAAACAGTGATATAATTAAAGAAAAAAGTTAAACCGAGGTGTATAAAAATGAATATAACAAACGATATTAAATACATAGGTGTAAACGACCACAAGGTAGACCTTTTTGAGGGTCAGTACATTGTGCCTAACGGTATGGCTTACAACTCATATGTAATTATGGACGAGAAAGTTGCCGTTATGGACACAGTTGACGCAGGCTTTACCCACGAATGGCTGGATAATTTACAAAACGCCTTAGAAGGCAGAAAGCCTGATTACCTTATAGTTCAGCATATGGAACCTGACCACTCTGCAAATATTATGAGCTTTGCAAAGGCATATCCTGACGCAAAAATTGTAGCATCTCAAAAAGCATTTGCCATGATGAAAAACTTCTTCGGCACAGATTTCGAGGACAAGCAGGTAGTTGTCGGCGAAGGCGACACCCTTAACTTAGGTACACATACCCTTACCTTTGTTACTGCTCCCATGGTGCACTGGCCTGAGGTTATCGTTACCTACGACAACAAAGACAAGGTGCTTTTCTCTGCAGACGGATTCGGCAAGTTCGGTGCTTTGGATGTAGAGGAAGACTGGGCTTGCGAGGCTAGAAGGTACTACATCGGTATTGTAGGCAAATACGGTGTTCAGGTCCAGAATCTTCTTAAAAAAGCTGCAGGTCTTGATATTGCAATAATCTGTCCCTTACATGGTCCTATTCTCACCGAAAATTTAGGCTACTACCTGAATTTATACAACACTTGGTCAAGCTACACCCCCGAGGAAGAGGGCATTGTAATTGCTTATACCTCGGTTTACGGCAACACCAAGAAGGCTGTTATGGAGCTTAAGGAAAAGCTTAAGGCAAAGGGTTGCCCCAAGGTAGTTGTTAATGACCTTGCAAGGGTTGATATGGCAGAAGCAGTTGAGGACGCCTTCCGCTACAGCAAAATCGTTCTTGCAACTACCACCTATAATTCTGAGATTTTCCCATTTATGAGAGAATTCATCAACCACCTGACAGAGCGTAACTTCTCTAACCGCACAGTTGCTTTTATTGAAAACGGCAGCTGGGCACCTATGGCAAACAAGGTTATGAAGGGTATGTTTGAAAAGTCAAAAAACCTTACCTTTGCCGAAAATTCTGTTACCATTCGCTCTGCCTTGAATGAAGAAAGTTCAAATGCTCTTGATGCTTTATCGGAGGAACTTTGTATGGAATATCTTGCTCAGCAAGATTCAACAGCTAACAAAAACGACCTTAATGCCCTTTTCAATATCGGCTATGGTCTTTACGTTGTAACTTCAAACGACGGCAAAAAGGACAACGGACTTATTGTAAACACCGTTACTCAGGTTACAAACACACCTAACCGCATTGCAGTTACAATCAACAAAGAAAATTATTCTCACCACATTATCAAGCAGACTGGAATAATGAACATCAACTGCCTTACTGTTGACGCTCCTTTCTCTGTTTTTGAAAAATTAGGCTTTGTAAGCGGCAGACACGAGGACAAGTTCAAAGACTGCGAGCCCTTACGCTCTGACAACGGTCTTATCTTCCTGCCCAGATACATCAACTCCTTTATGTCTTTAAAGGTTGAGCAGTACGTAGACCTTGACACTCATGGAATGTTTATCTGCTCTATTACAGAATCAAGGGTAATTTCCGACCGTGAAACCATGACCTACTCCTATTATCACGAAAATGTTAAGCCCAAGCCCGAAACCGAAGGCAAAAAAGGCTATGTCTGCAAAATCTGCGGATATATTTACGAGGGCGACACCCTTCCTGAGGACTTCATCTGCCCCTTGTGCAAACACGGTGCAGCTGACTTTGAAGAAATAAAATAATATTTTTTACGGAGGTAAATTTTATGTGTGGAATCAGATTTTACAAATGTATGCACTGCGGTAACATCATCGGTGTTATTCACAACGCAGGTGTTCCTATGATGTGTTGCGGCGAAAAAATGACCGAGCTTATCCCCGGCACAGTTGATGCCGCTGTGGAAAAGCACGTACCTGTAGTAACCGTTGAGGGCAACATCGTAACCGTTAAGGTTGGCGAGGTAGAACACCCCATGGTAGAGGAACACTTCATTCAGTGGGTATACCTACAGACAGACCGCGGCGGTCAGCGCAAGTGCTTAAAGCCCGGCGACAAGCCCGAGGTTAAGTTTGCACTTTGCGACGAAGTACCCGTTGCAGCCTTTGAATACTGCAACCTTCACTGCTTATGGAAAGCTGACATCTGATTAATTTACGGAGGAAAACAAAATGAAATACGTATGTGACGCTTGCGGCTGGATTTACGACGAGGAGGCAGGTCTTCCTGAGCAGGGTATTGCACCCGGCACCAAGTTTGAAGACTTACCCGAAGATTTTGAATGTCCCCTTTGCTGTGTTGGCAAGGATATGTTCAGCGAAGCTTAAATAACACAAAAAGAAACCGAGGCTTTTAAAAAGCCTCGGTTTTATTATTATCTGATACCGTATTTTTCAATAACGTAATCCATATCCTTGTCGCCTCTGCCTGAAAGGTTAATAAGTACAGAGCCGTGCTCCATAGTCTTTGCAAGCTTCATGCCATAGGCAACTGCGTGGGAGCTTTCAATAGCAGGGATAATACCCTCAAGACGGCTGAGCTTGTAGAAAGCATCAATGGTTTCTTCGTCGTCAATTACGTCGTACTTAACTCTGCCGATTTCCTGCAAAAATGCGTGCTCGGGACCAGAGGAAGGATAGTCAAGACCTGAAGCTACTGAGTAAACAGGAGCAGGCTCGCCCTTTTCGTCCTTAAGCATTATAGAGTTAAAGCCGTGCATAATGCCCTCTGTGCCGTACTTAAGAGAAGCTGCGTGGTCACCAAGTGTAGGGCCTTTACCTAAAGGCTCGATA
>JAFUPE010000055.1 GCA_017481395.1 Ruminococcus sp.
AATCCTGCATGGGAAGGCATTGCTCTTACAAATGTTGTAGGTCAGAACGATGCAGGCTATGACATTTATGAAATCGTTATTCCTGCTGACATTACAGGTATTATCTTCAACGGTACAGGCGAATTTGGCTTCGAGCAGTCTACTGACATTACCGAAGGCTGGTACGATGGTATTTGCTACTACATGACATATGACAGTGCAACAAATACTAAGCCCGCAGGCACATATGATTACAACGTTCCCGAGGAGACAACAACAGCTACTGCAACAGTAGACGAGTCTGACCCTGCAGAGACAACAACAGCTCCCGCAGAGACAACAGCTCCTGCTTCCGACGACGAGATCGATATGCCTACAGTTATCACTGTATATGCTATCAACTCCGCTAAGTGGGAAGAAGTATATGCATATTGTTGGGCAACTGATCCTGCAGTTGCATGGCCCGGCGTAGCAATGGAAAAGACAGAAGAAACAGTAAACGGCTTTGACGTTTATGCACTTTCTTTCGACTCCGCATACGTAAACGTTATCTTTAATAACAACAATAAGGGTGCTCAGACAGCTGACCTTACAGCTAAGGACGGTCAGTACTACGACATCAAGGGTGCTGCATGGTACGCAAGCCTCGAGGATGTTCCTGCACTTGATACACTTTCAACTGACAGATACATTGTTGGTGAATTCAACGGCTGGAGCACAACAGCTAACGAGTTTAAGCTCAAGGCTGAAGGCGAAAGATACGGTTACGTAACATTAACTCTTGAAGCAAACACAACATACGAGTTCAAGGTTGTTCGCGAGGGTGCTTGGACAAGCTGCACAACACCTGTTACAGGTACAGTTACAGGTCTCCAGTTCAGCTCCTCTAACGCAGATAACTGTACAATCACAACAACAGATGCCGGCGAGTACGTATTCGCATTCGGTCTTGATGATTCCAAGCTTAACGTAACATATCCCGGTTCTGAGGTTATTACTCCCACAACACCAGACGAAGAAGAAACAGACACAACAGTTAAGCTCGCAGGTGACTTCACAGAGTGGGGCACAAATGCTATCGAAATGACAGCAGACGAGAACGGCACTGTTTACACAACAGAGCTTTACCTCGAAGCAAACACATACAAGTTCAAGATGATTGAATTCGGTAAGTGGCTTGGCAACAACGGTTCAATTGAGAACACATGTGAAGGCTGGACATTCCGCAACGGTACTGACGAAAACGGCAACGAGTACGGCAACTGTACTCTCGTAGCTACAGGCGGTACTTACACATTCACATTCGATACAACTACAGACAAGCTCACAATTACAGCAGTTCTTGATGAGATTCCTGCAACTGTATACGATGTAAACTGGCCTGTTGACAACGGTCTCTACACAGTAAATGCTCCTGCAACAGCAGACGAGGGCAGCGTAATTGAGTTTACAGTAGACGCTGTTGAAGGCTACACAGTAGCTGGTGTTATCGTTAACATGGAAGAGGTTTATGCTGACGAAAACGGCGTTTACACTTGGACAGTAACAGAAAACGTTAACATCATGGCAGTTGTTATCGACGGTTCTATCACTCCCGATGAGCCCACAGAGTACAACGTTTATGCTCCTGAGTCCGAGTACTACACAGTTAATGCTCCTGCAACAGTAGAAGCTAACGGTACACTTACATTTACAATCGACGTTGCTGATGATTACGTAATTGATTATGTAATCGTTAACATGGTTGAGGTTTATGCAAATGATGCAAACGAGTACGTATTCGAAGATGTAACAGAAGACGTTGAAATTCTCGTATACGTTTCCGAGGATACATCCAACGATACACCCGTTGTATATCAGGAATTCCCCGTAATGTTCGTTGATTACGACAACAGCATTATCGCAACACAGATGGTTAAGAATGGCGAGCTCGCTGTTGCTCCTGCTGATCCCGAGAGAACAGGCTACACCTTCACAGGTTGGAGCGAGGACCTCTCTGTTCCCGTAACAAAGGCACTCCTCGTAGTTGCAGAGTATAAGAAGAATGCTTCTGATACTCCTGCTCCTGCAGTTACAACTGGTAAACTTCAGATTGAGGTTGCTGGCGGTACAGGCTTTACAATCAACGGCAGACCTCAGGGTACATCTTACCTCAACACAAAGATGGATATTGGTACATCTGTAACAGTAGTTTCAAAAGCTTCCAGTGATGCAACATTCCTTGGTTGGGTAAATGTAGCAAATAACCAGGTTGTTTCCACAAGTGAGACTTACACATTCAATACAACAGGTAATGACTTTGTTAAAGCAATGTATCATACAGATGTAACAGGTGCAAATCTTGTAGTATTTAAGAACGATAAGTCTAATCAGATTAGAGAGATGCAGTACTATGCAGCAGGCGATACAATCGTATTCCCCGATGCTCCTTCACAGGTAGGTTGGGACTTTGCTGGATGGGATCACACAGCAGAACAGATTCAGGCTAAGCTTGCAGCTGGTCAGGATGTAACTGTTCTTGCAAAATGGACATTAGCACCAATGTATGTTGATATTACTGTCGTTAATGGTTCTGCACCTAACGGTAATGGTGAGTACGGTTATAATGTACAGTTAACAATTACTGCTGATGCTGCTCCTGAGAATCAGAAGTTTGCTTACTGGAAAGATCAGAATGGCAACATTAGAAGCTATGTTCCTGAATACACATTCTTCCCCATGACAGACATGACACTTACAGCTGTATATGTAGATGAGGATGAAACTATCGACTACAATGTATTAGTATACGTAGATAATATTGATACAATTACAGTAGAAGGTAAGAACGTATTCTCTTATAGCTGGAATGTACCTGTAACACAGACTGCAGGAACTGCAAATGCATTAACATACGTAGGTTCTGGTATTTTAGCAATTAATGAAGATTACTATTATGACGGAGCACTTGTTGTTGGTACAACAGCACCCAACAGCTATCAGAGAAATCCTGATTCTGCTCATGCCACTGCAGTTAACAGCTATAGCTGGACTAAGTCAAGCGTAGCAGTAGGCGATACATGGGTAGCAAGAGCTTATGTACAGTATAGAATTGCTGGCGACGATACAGTATATACTGCATATTCTGACCTTGTAACAGCAACAAAATAATTGTGATTACATTTTAGTAATTAACACAGTAAAACATCGGTGGGTAATCCCACCGATGTTTTGTTTATCTGTCTTTAGAGAATTTGATTAAAAATTATTGTAATTATTGACAAAATAATAATTATGTGATAATCTTTTATAAGACGAATTGTAGGAGGTGAATCCGAAATGAAATACACAACACCCGAAATCGAAATCGTAAGATTCGAGACAATGGAAGTTGTTGCTGCTTCTAGCGATCCTGTAGTTACAGATCCTATCACAGGCGGCGGTTCTGAGGACTAATTCTATTGAATTATGACTAGGCAAATTACACTGGCAACTATATGTGTTGCCAGTGCCTTTTTTTATATACAGTTGAAAATATTATTAGATTGTGTTATTATTTTCAATAAAGGAAGTGATATTAATGGATAATAGTTTTAAAATGTTAATACGTCCTGCTTATTTTGCTCCTATTTTATCTGAATTTAAAGATAATAAACCAGTACATTCAATGGCGTATGGAAAATGCAATTACAGATGTGCGTTTTGTTCTTTTGATAAATGGACTGTTGATATTTATCCAGAGTTCACATTAGAAACTTTTGAAAAAAAAGTATGGGAATTACTTCGTTATAGCAAAAACTTTAAGTTTACAGGTGGTGAACCAACATTAAATCCTTATTTGCCTGAACTTCTAAAAATTGTTAAGCTTTACGGAGCTCATGTGTATCTCGATACCAATGGTTCAAGACCTGAAAGAATAAAGTCACTGGTTGACGAAGGACTTGTTGATATATTGGGTATTTCCTTGAAAGGGTTGTCAGCAGAAGAAGCTGCCAAAACAGCTCGTATTACTAATAAAAAAATGTGTTGGGATAATGTATTTGAATCCATAAAAATCGGATCGGAAGCTGAAAATGTACATGTTATTCTAACCTATGTTGCATGCGATGGACACTTTAATGATAATTCTTTAGATGTCCTTGCTGATAAGTTGAATGGTTTTTTAAATGTTAATTTGAAGATAAACAATTGTTATCACGAAGAGTATAATGATGGACGCAGAAAAGGCTTAGATAAAACCGAAATCTATTCTATGGTTGAGCGTTTTGTAGAACGACACCCTGAGTTTAAAGGAAGAACAGTCCTTTTCAGAGACCATGACTCATGTGTAGACCAATCAAAAATTGCATTATTTTAATATAGAAAGCAGGCGTAAAGCAATCGCTTTACGCCTGTTATGTTTTTATGAACTTGTGATAGATTAGCCTACGAAGTAAACGTCCATTTCCTTCTCTACGCCGTCTGCTACGAAGTAAGCCTTGCTCTCTTCGGGCTTGAGGTAGATGGAGATGTTCTTGGCAGCTTCGCCGTTTGCCTTCTGAACGTTAGCAATAACCTCGTCAATAGAAACCTGAGCACCTGCGAACTCTACGAAAACCTCAACCTTAGCTGCTGCCTTCTTAGCAGTAGTCTTCTTAGTTGTAGTTGTCTTCTTTGCGGGAGCCTTCTTTGTCTCTGTCTTAGCATCAGCCTTAACCTCAGCAGCCTTTGTTGCTGTCTTTGTCTCAGCTTTCTTTGTTGTTGCCTTCTTAGCAGGAGCCTTTACCTCTGCCTCTGCCTTAGCTGTTGTCTTCTTTGTTTCTGTCTTTGCAGCTTCTGTCTTTGCTGCTGTCTTCTTTGTTGCCATAATAAATATCCTTTCTAAACTTGAAGTAATACGCCTGTGAATATATAAAAGAGGTTTTTCCTCTATAGGGTATTATATATATCTAAAATTTTAATGTCAAACCAGTTGGACAAAATTCTACTTTTGCGATAAAAAAACCGAGCAAACAAGCGGTTATATGGTAATTCCAAACATAAAAAACCTAAGGTTTTTGTATATATTACAGGGTGTTTTGTGTGGATAGCTATATTTTAATCTTAATAATTGTTGCAATATTACAAAAAGAGGATGTTACAAATTAGCCGTCTTGCTTCTATTGCAAAAAGTTTCGGTAAATTGTATACTTTATATTAGATTTGATGGGGGTGAGTTTATGGCAAAGGGGCCTAATCAGAAGCTTAAGCTTTTAGTTCTTAGAGACATACTTATGAAGCAAACCGACGAGTATCATGGGCTTACAACTAACGAACTTATTGAAAAGCTTGAGGGGTACGGAATTTCTGCAGAGCGAAAGAGTATTTATGACGATTTGCATATGCTTGAAAGCTACGGCTGTGATATCTGCACTGACAAAACCAAAACCGTAAGGTATTACATCGGAAGCCGCGATTTTGAGCTTCCTGAACTAAAGCTTTTGGTTGACGCTGTGCAAAGTTCAAAGTTTATTACCGAAAAGAAATCCCGAGACCTTATAAAAAAGGTCGGTTCGCTGGCGTCTTCTTATGACGCTTCGAAACTGCAGAGGCAGGTTTTTGTTTCTAACCGCGTGAAAACTCCCAATGAAAAAATTTACTATGCCGTCGATACGATTCATGAGGCGATTTCTGAGAAAAAGCAGATTACGTTTTGCTACTATGAATGGGTGCTGAGTGCCGACAAGGGTGAGAAAATCGTTAAGCGTGCAAGACATGACGGCAGAATATATAGGGTTTCGCCTTTTTCACTTGCGTGGGACGACGAGAATTATTATCTCATTGCCTTTGACTCTGAAAGTCAGAGCATCCGCCACTACCGAGTTGACAAAATGGACAAGGTGAAGCTTACCGACCAAAAATGTGAGGGCAAAGCGGAGTTTAAGAATTTCGATATGGCTGTGTACTCGAAAAGTGTTTTCGGTATGTTTGGCGGTGAAATGACCGACGTTAAGATAAGGGCAAAAAATCACCTTGTAGGTGTAGTGGCCGACAGATTCGGCAAGGATGTTTTTGTAACCTCTGACGGCGAGGACAGCTTTGTGTTTTCTGCAAAGGTTGTGCTGAGCCCGCAGTTTTACGGCTGGCTCTTTGCACTTGGCAGTGAAGCTCAGCTTGTATCGCCTCTAAAAGCCGTAGAGAAGTATAAAGAATACCTTAGTAAATCCAAAGCCGTTTATGATTAAAACGAACCCAATGATGTTTACAAATAACATCATTAAAACATAAATTCCTGCCGTAAATGATAGGTTTTCTTTATATCTAACCTATACAAAGGCAGAGTTGCCTTTCCGTGGCTAACGGGTGTACGGATTTTTGGACAGTTCTTCCTTTATAATGAGAGTATCATAATAAAGGAGGACGCAGTATATGCTTAATTTATGTATTTTTATTTTCACTCTTTATGCTCTCGGAGGAATTGTGGGAATGCTTCTTAAGACACCATACACCAAAAGCAGAAAGAGAAGTAAACACTGAAAGGATAATTTTAGTGAGGCTTTTTTTAGCATCGGCGTCACCACGCCGACAGGAGCTTATAGCTCTTATTTCAGATAATGTAATTTGTGCTCCGTCGGGCGTTAATGAAGTTATACCCGACGGCATTGCCGTGTCTGACGTGCCACTTTGCTTGGCTGTGCAGAAAGCCGAGGCTGTGGCGAAGGAATACTTTGACGATATTGTAATAGGCTGTGACACAGCGGTTTTTCTTGACGGAGAAATTTTAGGCAAGCCTAAAGATAAAGATGATGCCCGACGGATGATTACCGCCTTAAGCGGCAGGGTGCATCAGGTGATTACAGGCTGTGCTCTATTTTACAATGGCAAAAGTGTAGGGTTTTCTAATGTTACTGAGGTCGAGTTTTTCGGACTAAGCGAACAGGAAATTGAGGAGTATATTAATACCCCCGAGCCTTACGACAAAGCAGGCGGTTATGGTATTCAGGGGAAAGCAAGCCTTTTTGTTAAGGGGATAAAGGGCGATTATTTTAACGTTGTGGGATTGCCGGTGTCCGAGCTTAACAGAGAGATAAAACGGCTTATAATGCAAATCTGAGGCTTTGAGAGGGGTGTTTTAGGTGGAGCATTTGTTTATTATCAATCCTGCGGCAGGAAAAGCCGACAAAAGTAAGGAACTTATTGAAAAAATCAAAAGCGTCAAAACCGAGGACAAGGTGACAATTAAGATTACAGAAGGTCCCGGTGCGGCAACTGAAATAGTTAAAAAGCATCTCAGTGAGGCAGACGACTTTGTAAGAGTGTACGCCTGCGGCGGTGACGGAACCGCTAACGAGGTTTTAATAGGCGTAATAGGCTTTGATAATTGCGCTTTGGGTGTGGTGCCTATGGGCTCGGGCAATGATTTTGTCCGTTCATTTGAAGATAACACCAAAAGCGACTTTGTGGATATGCAAGCGATGATGATGGGTGAGGATACGGCTATTGACGTTATGGAGTGTCAGGGCAGATATTCGATGAACAATATGTCGGTTGGTTTTGATGCGGCAGTTGCGAAGAATGTTGATAAGTTTAAAAGGCTCCCATTGGTTTCAGGCAGTCTCGCTTATAAAATATCTATTGTTTATTGCCTTTTTACTAAGCGTAAGCATAAGTACAGAATGATTGCTGACGGCAAGGAATATGTAAGCTCAGAGGTAAAGACCCTGCTTGCAGTTGCAGGTAACGGCAAATATTACGGCGGAGGTATCAAGGCGACCCCGCTGGCAGAGTTTAACGACGGAAAAATTGAGTTTATGCACATAAAAACCATTTCGGCGGTAAGGTTTATTTTCCTTATCAACACCTACATAAAGGGCGAGCATATTGATAACCCGAGGTTTCCTTTTGTTAAGCATATCAAATGCGAAAGTATAACCTTTGAAAGCGACCAAAATATTGACATAGGTTTTGACGGAGAAATTCTTTCGCTTAAAAATCCCACCGTCAGAATTATTCCATCTGCAATAAAGGTTATTGTTCCGAAAGTTACGGAAAAAGTTGCGGCTACTGTATAAAATATCAAGTAAAATCCCCGACAGGCTTTGAAGTCTGTCGGGGATTGATGTTTATAAAAATTATTTTGTTTTGATAATTACAAATGAGGATGCAGAAATTTTAGCTGTCTTGCCGTCGAACTCTGCGTTGCCGATTGTGTAAATACGTTCAAGCTCGGGCTCGTTAAAGGAAATCTCAACGTCTTTGCCTGAGGGATTTACAAAAACAGCATAGTCGCCTCTGCGGTATGCGAAGGGATACTTGTTTTTCTCGCCGTAGATAAGCTCAAACTCGCTGTCGTTTGCAAGCTGAGGAATTTCGTGACGAAGCTTTATAATGTTTGTTACGTTCTCAAAGATACCGCCTTTTTTGTCCTTCTGGTTCTCAACGGTAGGAGCATTTTCATTACCGTCTACAGGCAGATAAAGCTTATCGGCACTTGCTTTTGAGAAGCCTAAGTTCTCGCTTGAGTCCCACTGCATAGGAGTACGGGAGCCTGTACGAGAGAAACCGCCCTCTTTGCTTACAAGCTCTGTCTGGTATCTCATGCCAAGCTCGTCGCCGTAGTAAAGGAAAGGCACACCGGGCATAGTGAACATCATTGCGTGGCTTAGCTTGATGGTGTCATCATCCATATAGAAGGTGCCTCGGGGCATATCGTGATTATTGGTCATAAAGGAAATGTAGCCTAAATCTTTGGTACGCTCGTAGTTTACAAGATACTCGTCAAGGAAAGTGGAAATATCGCCTTTGCCGTCTTTGCAGAAGAAGCTGTGGTTTTCACCGTCTACAAGATAGCGGAAGAGAGTAGAGTAGCCGTTGCCGTAATGGTCGAGGTAAAAATCCATGTGGAAACCGCCGTTTTTGATAGAACGCTGAGGATTGCACCACTCCGAAACCAATGCGGCATTGGGGTAGTCTTTGTCCATCATTTCTCTTACATCTCGCCAGATTGCGGCTGTAGCAATTTTTTCGTCATCGTTTTTAACCAATGAGTCAGCCATATCGACCCTGAAGCCGTCAACGCCAAAGTCAAGCCAGTGACGCATAACGTCCTTAAGTGCTTCGGCAGAAGCCTTTGCAGAAGGGTGGTCGTGGGGTAACTGCCACTGGGGATGGGTTACTTCGTAAAAGCCGTAGTTAAGTGCAGGCTGAGAGGAGAAGTAGTTAACTAAATAGTTGCCGTCACGCTCGCAGATACCGCACATAAGTCTGTACTCGGGAGGAGCTTCCCAAACGCAGTTTGTAAAGATGTAACGGTCTGTGAATTCGCTCTTTTTAGCTTTTTTTGCCTCTTGAAACCAAGGGTGAGTGTCAGAAGTATGACCGGGAACAAGGTCAAGAAGAATGTGCATATCCATACTGTGAGCCTTGTCCAGAAGCTCCTTAAGGTCAGCCTCGTTTCCGTAACGCTCGGCGACCTTCTTATGGTTTCTGACGTCATAGCCTGCATCCATAAAGGGTGAATCATAAATAGGATTGAGCCATATTGCGTTACAGCCTAAGCCCTTAACGTAGTCGAGCTTTTCGGTAATACCCTTAAGGTCACCGATACCGTCACCGTTTGTGTCGTAAAAGCTCTGGGGATATATTTCGTAAAAAACTGCATCTTTAAGCCAGTTTGGCATAAGAGTAACCTCCTTAAAATTTATACATTCAATATACCATTTTTACTCTGGGTTTGCAATAGATTTTCGCAACTTAGAATTATTTTACATCCAAAAACATTCACTTGCAAACAGCTCATATTTTTCATAGTATGGAGTGTATGAAAGGATTGAACCTTATGACCATAGAACAGCTTGACAAAAGCAGGATTCTTATATCTCTTAAGAATGCAGATATGGATGCATATTCAATAAGTATAGATAAGCTTAATATAAAGGATAAAGCCTGCAAGGAAACGTTTAAGAGCATTTTAAAAACTGCCCTTGATAAGGTAGGCATAAGTACTGTGGATAAGGCGGTGCTTGTTGAGGCGATGCCCCACAGAGAGGGAATGCTTATTTTGGTGACGGTGGATTTTATGCACAGTATCCGCAAGGTTTACCGAGTAAAAAAGCCTAAGATGCTGCCTTGTTGCAAATTTGACAGTGCCGAGGGGCTTCTTTCCTGCATGGAGCTTTTAAAGCATGAAAAAATCAGACTTTTTCCAAATTCCTTGTGGCAGTATCAAAAGGCGTTTTATCTTATTTTTGATTATGCAGGAATTCCCCCCAGAGCAAAAGCGATTCTCAGCGAATATTCAAAGTGCCACTGTGTAAGCCTTACACGCCTTGCACGAATCAAAGAAGCAGGCAAGGAACTTTTAAGCTATAATGCAGTAGAGCAGATTGCAAAGGTGTTTGATTGATGTAACCTTAACCGTAGGGGCGGATATTATCCGCCCGAAAGCTTTCATATTATGGCAATGTATAACGGGCGATTAATAATCGGCCCTACGCAAAACCACCTTCGACACTAAAAGCCGAAGGTGTTACCTGTTGATGTTGGGGTTGTCTGTTAAATTTAAAATATAGTCTACGGAGACCTGATGGAATTTTGAAAGCTTAATGAGAATTTCTGTGGGGATGTCGCGTTGACCTAATTCGTAGTTGCTGTAAACCTGCTGAGAGCAGTTGAGTGTTTTTGCCATTTTAGCCTGAGATAAGTCCTTGTCTTCACGCAAATCTCGTATCCTTTTATACTGCATATAATCACCTCATGTTTAGAATAACAAACCGCAATTTGCAGTATTGACTTTTACCGCAAATTGCAGTAAAATATTTTTGCTAAATAAATTTTGTTTAAAACGAGAGGAGAATATGTATGAAACACTTAAAAATCAGAATAACGACTATTTGCTTGGCTTTATTGGTCGCAATGTCTGCTATGTCATTACTGTTTGTATCGGCTAATGAAGCTGTACCGGACTTGACTGAAACGCCGTCTGCGGAAATCGTTTTTTCGGGTGCGTCCCTTACGCTCTATGATAATATCTGCATCAATTTCAAAGCAGAAGAGAGTTTATTTACAGAAGTCGGCTATGATAATCCTTACGTTGTGTTTGAGATTAACGGCGAACAGTACACAGTAAGTGATTATGAGGTAGTAAACGGAAAATATGTATTTGATTTTGCTGATATTTCGCCTGCAAATATGAACGACACGGTTAAGGCTACTCTTTACGCAACCTTTGACGGCGTAGAGTACATAAGTGAAACCCGCGAGTATTCCGTAGCAACCTACTGCTACAATATGCTTTCTAAGTACAGCACAGACGATTATGCTGAGCTTAGAACTCTGCTTGTAGATTTGCTTAACTACGGAGCAATGACTCAGGTTTACGAAAGCTACAACACAGATGAGCTTGTTAATGCAAAGCTTACAGAGGAGCAAAGGGCTTGGGGTACAAGTGACGCGCCTGTTTATAAAACAGTGCAGAACCTTTCTTATAAGACTATTGACAATCCAACTGTAATGTGGACAGGAGGAGGTCTTAATCTTGAGGATTCCGTTACAATGCGTTTCAAGATTTCAGCTGAAAGCATAGATGACCTTACTGTAAAAGCAGAAACTGAAGAAAGCATCTGGACAATTTCTGCCGAAGAGTTTGAGGCGACTACAGGTGGTTACTATGTATTCTTCGATGGTTTAGATGCAAGTCAGATGAGCGAGCCTGTATATTTGACCATATATAACGGCGATACACCTGTCAGCAACACAATTTGCTATAGCATAGAATCCTATGCATATTCAAAGCAAAGCAGTACCGATACAAATCTTGTTAATCTTTTAGAGGCAATGATGAAGTATGGAAATTCGGCTTATGCGTATGTAACTACTGAAAGCATTGAAGAAGAGGAAACTACTGTGCCCGAGAACACTGAGCCTACAGAAGATGTAACGGTGCCTGTAACTCAGCCTTCTGACGATACTGAAACAATTTACTTTATAGATGGTACTGCTCAGGGCTGGATTGGAGATGCTGACGCTAAGATTTATATCTTAAATTACGAATCTAATGAAACGTACTTAGGTACAATGCAAGATGAAAACACATGGGTATTTGAGATTCCTGTCGGTATGACAGCTATTTACTTCTATCGTTGCCAGAGTGAATTTACAAATACAGATGCATGGAACTCTTGGACAACATGTGTAGCAGAAAGAGGTGACGAAAACACCTTTACTGCAACAAAAAATGAGGTTGGTTCTTGGTCGGGTGTTCCTTCGGCAAGTACTATTACTGTTTATTTTGAAAATACATACGGATGGACCAATGTTTATTGGCACGCTTGGAATAATTCGGGTGACACTACGAAGTGGCCGGGTGAAAATATGGAGAGTTTAGGTCGTAATATTTTCAAAGCAAAACTTGACCCCACCTTTAGAAGTATACGATTTAATAATGGAACAGGACGAGATGATGTCGATAGTGCTACAGACGATCTTGTTATTCCCGGAGATGGTTACATATATAGTGATGGCGCATGGATGCAGTATGATCCGAATGATATTTTAGCCGATGCCGAGATTGCTTTATATGTTAAAAATACAGAGGGATGGGGCAATGTTTACTGTTATATGTGGAATAGCACAGGAGAGCACAATAAAGCATGGCCCGGTGAAAAAATGGAAAAGGTAAGTGGAGATATCTATAAAATGACGGTTGATAGTTCTTATACGCATGTGATATTTAACAGTGGCCTAGGTGGAGTTCAGACGACTAATTTACAGATTCCTATAGACAACAGAATGTATTGTAATAGTACAGGCGTATGGACTGTGTATAATGAATAAGGGTTATATTTATGTACAAAAATAAAGATGCAATATGAAAGGAGGAGAGTTTTATGCGAGAGTATCAATCCCCCGAAATTAAGATAACCGCTTTTGGTTGTGATGAGGTTTGTGCTGCGAGTAGCACTAACACAGATGATTCTAAACCCACAGGCGGTGGCGGCGGAGTAGTTCTCCCTGATGATGATTGGACATAATAATAAAAATGAAGCAAGTGTCGAGAAGATTCGGCACTTGTTTTGTTATATCTGCAAGGTTGCAGTACTTATAATAAGGCTCTGATGGTCTGGTATACTAAGCAATCATACCTCACAGATGCTACGCATTCCCTCGAATATCTACCCACTCATTAAATTTGCCTGTATGCCAATGCACAGCATTTGCATACTTGTCGTCAAATTACCGTTTGCAGTTGATATTCTTGGGCTACGCACCCTCGGACGCACTAATTAATCGTCATTTTTTATAAAAAATTTTGAATTTTTTCTGAAAAAGCTTGCAATCTTTTTTATTTTTGTGTAAAATGTATATGAACATACTCGGTTTTTGGTATTATTTTTCCAAATGATTCGGGATTTTTACCATACGATAAAGAATTGCGGAGGCGGTTATTATGTCAAACAGATTATTTCAGGGTATTATTCACCAGATGAAGGACGCTATTGACAGGACTATCGGTGTTGTTGACGAAACTTCGGTTGTTATTGCATGCTCGGAGCTTGGCAGAATCGGCGAGGTTAACGAAAGCATTACTTCCGAAACTCTTAGTGCTACTGTTCCTTTTGTTATTAACGGCTATACCTACAAGGCTTTCGGAAACTCTGCCAGAGCAGAGTATGCTGTATTTGTTTCAGGCTCTGACGAGCTTGCTCAGAAGTATGTTCAGCTTCTTTCCGTGTCCCTTGCAAGTATTAAGCAGTACTATGACGAAAAGTACGACAGAAGCAACTTTATCAAAAATGTTATCCTTGACAACATCCTCCCCGGCGACATTTACTTAAAAGCAAGAGAGCTTCGTTTTAACAACGAGGTTCACCGAGTTTGCTTACTTATTAAGATTACTTCAAAAACAGATATCTCTGCTTACGATATCGTGCAGAATCTTTTTCCCGACAAAAACAAGGATTTTGTTATTAACATCAACGAAACCGACATCGTGCTTGTTAAGGAGCTTAAGTCCGGTATTGAAAGTAAGGATTTGGAAAAGCTTGCAAGCTCTATCGTGGACACCCTTTCCAGCGAGTTCTACACTCATTGCTTAGTTGGTATCGGTACTCCCGTTATGGGTATCAAGGACTTAGCCCTTTCCTTTAAAGAGGCTCAGGTTGCTCTTGACGTTGGTAAGGTTTTCGACACCGAGAAAACTATCGTAAGTTACGACAACTTAGGTATTGCAAGACTTGTTTATCAGCTTCCCACAACTCTTTGCGATATGTTCCTTAAGGAAGTTTTCAAACGCGGCTCTATTGAGTCTTTGGACCAGGAGACTTTATTTACAATCCAGAAGTTCTTCGAAAACAACTTAAACGTTTCCGAAACCTCCAGAAAGCTTTTCGTTCACAGAAATACTCTTGTTTACAGACTTGAGAAAATCAAGAAGCTTACAGGTCTTGATTTAAGAGAGTTCGAGGACGCTATCGTATTCAAGGTAGCTCTTATGGTTAAGAAATACCTGTCCTCTTCTCCCGCAAAATTCTAAGATTATAAAAATCGCTTTGTACGCGGTAATTTTGCGGCGTGCAAGGCGATTTACGGTTTTTAAAAGGACATTTCCAACTTTTCCCAAATTTATATTTATTTGGTTTATATAGAAAGCAGGATAATATGATAGAATTTCGTAATGTTTCTAAGGTTTATCCCTCGGGAACCCACGCCCTTAACAAGGCAAGCCTTACTATAGAAAAAGGCGAGTTCGTTTTTATTGTGGGCTCGTCAGGTGCAGGTAAAAGTACTTTTCTTAAGCTTATAATGCATGAGGAAACTCCTACCTCGGGCTCTATTTTTGTCAATGGTATGCGTGTTGACAAAATGAAGCACCGCCACGTGCCAATGTTAAGACGTACCATGGGTATTGTTTTTCAGGATTTCCGACTTATTGATAAAATGACGGTTTACGACAACGTAGCCTTTGCTATGCGTGCAATCGGTGCAAGACCCAGAGCAATCAAAAAACGTGTGCCTTACATACTTGAGCTTGTAGGTCTTGAGAGTAAGGCTGACCGTTATCCCTCCGAGCTTTCGGGTGGTGAACAACAGCGTGTAGGCTTAGCCAGAGCTCTTGTTAATAATCCTATGATGATTATTGCTGACGAGCCTACAGGTAATATCGACCCTGAAATGAGCTACGAGATTATGGAGCTTCTTTCAGAAATTAACAAGCGTGGCACAACAATCCTTATTGTTACCCACGAGCATGACCTTGTGCACAGCTTTGGCAGGCGTGTTATTACTATCGACAAGGGCGTTGTGGTTGAGG
Source organism: Ruminococcus sp. (assembly GCA_017481395.1). The sequence continues at coordinate 15,227 of JAFUPE010000055.1, forward strand.
ACACTATAAACCTCCAGACTGCAGAAGGAGGTAATAAGGCATGAGAATAAGCGGATTAGGTTACCTTTTAAAGGAAGGAATTAAAAGCATCTGGTCAAACAGGATGATGAGCATTGCTTCTATCGGTGTGCTTGTTTCCTGCTTGCTTTTAACAGGTGCGGCAGAGCTTATTACTCTTAACGTTTCCACCGTTGTGGATGAAATCGGCGGCGAAAACGTTACAAGGGTTTTCTTAGACCAAGAGGTTACTGATCTCGAGGCGGTTTACATTCAAAACGAAATCGGCAAAATAGGCAATGTTTCAAATACTATGTTTGTATCCAAGGACGATGCAATTTTAGAGTACGAGGATACACTCAGAGAAGATATTTTTTCTCAGATGCAGGGCGAAGGCAACCCTCTTCCAAATTCGGTAGATGTTACTCTTACCGACCTTTCGCTTTACGACGAAACAATGGCACAGATTACGTCCATTGACGGCGTTGACTCTGTAAGAGATACAAGGGAAATTGCAAGCAAGCTTACGTCTTTAAGCACTCTTGTTTCTTCAATGAGCCTTTGGATTGTGCTTGCACTTTCGCTGATTTCTATATTTATTATTTCAAATACAATCCGTATGACAATGTATTCCAGAAGATTTGAAATAAGTATTATGAAGTCAGTAGGCGCTACCGATACCTTTATACGAATTCCATTTGTTTTCGAGGGTATGATTATCGGTCTTATTTCCGGTGTTGTGGGCTCGCTTTTGTTAACTCTGGTTTATGATGCGGTTATGAAGGGCGTACAGAATATTATTCATTTCAAGTTTATTCCTTATGGCGATATTGCAGTTTACGTATGGGTTATCTTTATTGTTTCGGGTATGCTTATCGGTATGTTAGGCAGTGTTATTTCTATCGGTAGATATTTAAGAAAAGAAGGCAACGAGCTTTTAGGATGGTAAAATTATGAAAAAGTTAAAGCATATTGCCTGTGTGTTGTTAGCTTTGACTCTTGTGTTTTCTGCTGTGATTTTTACAAGTGCCGATACTATATCGGACCTTGAAGACCAGCAGGCACAGCTTCAAGAGGAGGCAGCCCAGTATCAGGCGATTATAGACGAGAAGCAAGGCGAAATTGACGAGCAACAGGAGTATGTCGATGCTCTTACCTCCAATATCGCCACAGTAAACGAAGAGATTTCTGTTATCAGGTCAAAAATAGACGTGTATAACAGCCAGATTGCCGAAAAGGCAGAGGCTATTAACGAGCTTAATTTGCAGGCAGAGGAAAATATGAACCTCTTAAGGCAGAGACTTAAGTCTATTTATATGGCGGGCGATGCCTCTACCCTTGAGATTGTTTTAGGTGCCAAGGATTTCTCGGACTTTGTTGACAAGGTTCAGCTTGTTGAAAGCCTTTCGGATTACGACGCAAATCTTATTGATGATATCGAAGGTCAGCTTGACGGCATTAATGAAGAAATTGAGTCTTTGAATGAGGACAAGGCTTCTCTTGAAATCGAGACCTCAGACCTTGAAGAAAAACAGACAGAGCTTAACGGTATGCTCGAGGAAAACGAAGAGCTCCTTAGAAGTCTTTATACCGAGCGAGAAGAGCTTGATGCATTGCTTGACTCCAATGAAGCTTCACAAAGTGAGGTAGAACAGCAGATTCAGGCTTACTACGAAGAGCTCAGACGTCAGGAAGAAGAACGTCAGGAGCAAGAGGAAAGCGGAGGCTCTTCACAGGGTGACGGCAGTATACCTATTGTAGGCACAGGTGAGTGGGTATGGCCTACACCGGGCTTCTGGGATCTTTCTTCCGGTTGGGCAGAAGACAGAGGCTACTCTCACGGTGGTATTGATATTGCAGGCCCCGGCATTATGGGTGCAACAGTTGTTGCGGCACATAGCGGCACAGTAATTGACGTATGCAATTACTGCTCTCACAACTGGGGTAAATACGGCAGCTGCGGTTGCGGCGGCGGTTACGGCAACTACGTGTGGATTGACCATGGCGATGGTAAGGCTACAATATATGCTCACCTTACAGATGCAGTTGCTTACGTTGGTCAGACTGTTTCGGCAGGCGAGGTTATCGGCTACGTTGGCTCTACAGGCTATTCTACAGGTCCTCATCTGCATTTTGAAGCAAGATATTACGGTGAAAGATACAATCCTATGGACGAATATCCCCTTTGAGTTTATTAAAATTTAAGGAAAGGCGGAGATTTTATGAACAAAAAAGTGTCTTTAGGCATTACCATTGCGGCTTGCCTTGTAGCTGCGGCTATTGCTTTTTCAGCGGCGTTTATGATTTCCCGTTCTATATTTAATTCTAAGCTTAAGGATTTAAGCCAGAAGCAGGATATGTTTTCAAAGCTTTCGGACATCGACAGCTTTGTACGTCAGCACTACAAGGGTAATATTGACGAAGAAAAGCTGCATCAGGCTATGAAGGACGCTTACTCCGAGGCTCTTGACCGCGAAGTGATTTTTATTACAGCTTCAGAGTACAAGGGAAGTATTTACGAGGAAAGCGGCTGCAGCTTTCAGCTTCTTTCCGACGGTACTTATATGGTAATTACCGAAAACATTACTTTACCTGCTACTGAGGCAGTGACAGAGTAAAAATTATTTAATAATCAAAAGACCTTCTGCATATATATAAACAGCTTGCAGGAGGTCTTTTTTATGCTTACTTTTTTATCGGTAGAAAAGCCTGAGAAAAAAAGATTTTTCTATCTTAAAAACAAAATATCATTAGAGCTTAAAAGTGCCGAAGGAATAGACGTAAAGCACATAAGATATATACATAGATGCGGCAAAATCCGCTACGACAAAATCCGAAAACTTTGCGGCGATGAAGCAGGGCGGCTTCTTACAAAAGAAGACCTTAGTTTGCCCGAAGACAGAGGTTTTCGTCGGTTTTACTGCGACGAGCTTAAAGTCAGGCTTTGTCTTAATATGGCGATAGCGGTACTAAAGGATTTAAAAGCATTTACTGAAAAAATCAATGTTGCAATATACGACCCCGACGGACGAATAGCCGATGGAGCAGGGGCGCTTTTACGATATACCCGAGGTCTTACCGCAGTAAGCCGTATGACAGGTATGTACTCTGCCGAGGCAGAGCGTGTTATGGCTGAAAGCGGTGCGGTGCTTAATGTAAGCAAACGAATGAAAAGCCTTACAAATTCGCAGCTTATAGTTGCCCCCATAAAGCTAAATTGTGTTCTTCCTGTGGATAAACAGGCGGTTGTCCTTACAGTTTCGCCGCCGTCTGTTTCTCAGCGGTGCGGCGTATACTACAAGTATTATTTTAATCTTTCCGAAGAGCTTATCAAGCTTTTGCCCGACGGGTTTGATGCCGAATATTTAGCCTCGGCACTTTACACTCTTTGCGGCAGATACGACTTAGGCTCTACTGTTCCTCAGGCGGTTAAGGGGGACGGTACAGCACATACCCTTGTGTCTCTTTCAAAGTATCTTATGAATATTGCCCGAAATGCTTGACATCCGACTTTTTTAAACTTATAATATTATAATTGGTAAACCCAAAAATGTATCCGAAAGGACAGGAATATAATGGCTAAATCAGTTATGCTTACTGCCGAAGGTCTTAAACAGCTCGAGGAAGAGCTTGACCTTTTAAAAGGCGAAAAACGAAAAGAAATTGCAGAAAAAATCAAGGTTGCACGTTCTTACGGTGACCTTTCCGAAAACTCAGAATATGACGACGCCAAAAACGAGCAGGCAATCCTTGAGGCAAGAATTGCTACTATCGAGGCTACTTTAAAGGTAGCAGTTGTTATTGACGAAAACGAGATTACCGACCAGACCGTCCATGTCGGCTCTCTCGTTAAGGTTGAGAATATCAGCATGGGCAGAGAGTTTGAATACCGTATAATCGGTTCTAACGAATCTAACCCTAAGGAAAACAAAATCTCTGACGAGTCTCCTGTTGGCAGAGCTTTGCTTGGCAAAAAGGTTGGCGATATGGTCGAGGTTGAGGTTCCTGCCGGTCTTATGACATTTAAGATTCTCGGCGTTTCAAAATAACAATTCGGGCGGCTTAATGTCGCCCTTTTTTGTGGGTTAGCCACCCACAAGTCAGTTCGCCTTTGGATAGGTTCCCTTTAGGGGTAACCTGTTATTAACGGTGGATTGATATACAAATTAAAACTATAATCGCGGCTTCAGCCGCCACCAGAATTATTCAATATTCATTATTCGTCATTCATTATTCATTACAATGGTGACATTGATAAAGGAGAAGTTAAAAATGGGCGAGCAGAATACAGTTAACAGCTCAAGCGAAGTTCAGGTAAGACGAGAGAAACTTGCTAACATGCAGGCTCAGGGCAGAGACCCATTTATGGTTAATACATCAGACCGTGATACTTTCGCTAAGGACATTACAGACAATTTCGAAAATTTTGACGGAAAAACCGTTACCGTTGCAGGTCGTATCAAGTCTAAACGCGGCAAGGGCAAGGTTATGTTTATGGACCTTTGGGACGTAACAGGTAAAATCCAGATTTTTGCTAAGTTTGACGACTTGGGCGAAGAGGTGTATTCCGACCTTAAAAAGTGGGACGTAGGCGATATTGCCGAGGTTAAGGGTTTTGTATTCAGAACCCAGATGGGTGAACCCAGTATCCACGCAACAGGCATCAAGATGCTTGCAAAATCTCTTTTGCCTCTTCCCGAGAAGTTTCACGGCTTAAAGGACCCCGACCTCAGATATCGTCAGCGTTATGTTGATATGATTATGAACCCCGAGGTTATGGAGACCTTTAAAAAGCGTACACGCATTGTATCTGAAATCAGACGTTACCTGGACGATGCAGGCTATTTTGAGGTAGAGACTCCTGTACTTTCCACTATTGCAGGCGGTGCTAATGCACGCCCCTTTATAACTCACCACAACACCCTTGACCTTGATATGTACCTTCGTATTGCTACTGAGCTTTACTTAAAGCGTCTTATCGTAGGCGGCATGGAAAAGGTTTATGAAATCGGCAGACTTTTCAGAAACGAGGGTATGGACGTTAAGCATAACCCTGAGTTTACAACCATCGAGCTTTACGAGGCTTACACAGACCTCAGAGGTATGATGGACAGAACAGAGCAGATTGTTAACCGTTGCTCATTGGCTGCTAACGGTACTGACGAGATTGAGTATCAGGGTGAGAAAATCAGCCTTAAGCTTCCTTTTGCAAGAATGACAATGATGGATGCGGTAAAGAAGTATTCAGGCGTTGATTTCAGCACCTTTATGGGTGACACAGAAAAGGCTAAGGAGGTTGCTAAAGAGCTTAATCTTGAGGTTAAGCCTACAGATACTTGGGGTAACATCTTAAACACTGCATTTGAGGAATTTGTTGAAGAAAACCTTGTTCAGCCTACATTTATTACAGAGTATCCTATCGAGGTTTCTCCTCTTACAAAGCGTTTAGAGAATAACCCCTTGCTTGTTGACCGTTTCGAGCTTTTCGTAACTCGCCGTGAGCTTGCAAACGCATATACTGAGCTTAACGACCCCAACGACCAGCGTAGCCGTTTTGAGCATCAGATGATGCTTAGAGAAGCAGGCGACGACGAGGCTAACGAGATTGATGAGGACTTCCTCACAGCTCTTAACTACGGTATGGCTCCCACAGGCGGTATGGGTATGGGTATTGACAGACTTGTTATGCTTTTAACCGACTCCGCATCTATCCGTGATGTTATTATCTTCCCCACAATGAAGCCTATCGAAGAGGGCAAGCGTGCAAACCGTGCTCCCAAGGCAGAAGCTGTTGAGGAGAAGGAAGAGGTTATCGATTTCTCTAAGGTAGAAATTGAGCCTTTATTTGAGGAGTTTGTAGATTTCGAGACTTTCTCTAAATCTGATTTCAGAGCTGTTAAGGTTCTTGCTTGCGAGGCTGTTCCCAAGTCTAAAAAGCTACTTAAGTTTACACTTAACGACGGCACAGATAAGGAACGTGTAATCCTTTCAGGTATTCACGCATACTACGAGCCTGAAGAGCTTGTAGGCAAGACTTTGGTTGCTATTACAAATCTCCCTCCCAGAGCTATGATGGGCACTGAAAGTAACGGTATGCTTCTTTCTGCAGTTCACACCGAGGAAGGCGAGGAAAAGCTTAACCTCTTAATGGTAAGCAACAAAATCCCTGCTGGTGCAAAGCTTTACTAATTCCGTTTGCCACGGTGGGCGGGTTAGCCACCCGTGGGCATTTCCGCCTTTGGACAACTTTGATTTTTATGTTGTGTTCATCAACGGCGAGGCTAAACAATTCTTGATAAATAATATTCCCCGACCTTTAAGGTCGGGGATTTCTGTTTTTTTATATCAGTTTATTTCCGCATTTTCTGCAAAATCTGTTGTCGGCTTCGCAGGGTGAACCACAATAGGGGCAGAAAGGCTTTGCTTGTGCCTCAGCTTTTCTATTCTCACGTTTATTGCGGATATGAGCCATAATAAGCAAAGGGATAGCGCCATAGCCAATGTTTCCGACAAGAGCACATAGGAAGAATATAAAATAGAGTATTGGAATTATTTCGCCGTTACCTGTAATTACTGCACTGAGGCAGGCAAACCACACGGCAATTCCTAAGGCATAACATACAATACCTATAACCATAAAGGTTATGCCAAGACTTTTCATTGCTTTTGGACTCATAAAATCACTCCGTTATATTTGTCTAATATTATAGTAACACGGATTTTCTATTGCGTCAATGCTGAGTTTGGATTATAATAGCCTTATAAATCAGTTGCAGGTGATATTATGGTAGAAAAATTATTTGAGGAACTTAAAAATATTACTGAGGTTGAGGCTATTGCCCTTGGCGGTTCAAGGGCTGGAGAAGCTTTTGACGAAAAGTCGGACTACGATGTTTATTTATACTGCACAGGTGATATCGATGATACCACAAGAAAGAACATACTTGAAAAATATTGCGATTATATTGAACTCGGCAATCATTTCTGGGAGCTTGAGGATAACTGTACTCTGAAAAATGGTATTGATATTGATATTCTTTACAGAAATCTTGACGATTTTACTAACGATGTGGCAAGTGTGGTTGAGGGTTTTAACGCCCGTACAGGCTATACCACCTGTATGTGGCACAATCTTTTAACCTGCAAAATTATCTGTGATAAAAACGGAAGACTTCAGGCTACCAAAGACAGGTTCAACGTGCCTTATCCTAAAGAGCTTAAAGAGAATATCATCAATAAGAATATGAGCTTACTCAGCGGTATGCTCCCTTCTTACGACGGGCAGATTACAAAGGCGGTAAACAGGGGAGACTTGGTAAGCGTTAATCACCGCACAGCGGCTTTTATGGAGTCCTACTTCGATGTGCTGTTTGCGCTTAATGAGCATACTCACCCCGGCGAAAAACGCCTGCTTAGCCTTTCAAAGAAAAACCTGAGAATACTTCCTGCTAACTTTGAGGAAAATATAAATAAGCTTTTTGCTGATTTATTTACAAATCCTGAGAATATCGGAGACGATATAGCTGAGATTGTAATCGAACTGAGGAAGATTGTATGAAAAAATTTTTAGTAGTTGTTGATATGCAGAAGGACTTTGTTGACGGAGCTTTGGGTACACCTGAGGCTCAGGCGATTGTTGACAATGTCTGCCGTAAAATTTTAAGCTTTGACGGCGAGATTATTCTTACCTTTGATACTCACGGTGAAAACTATCTTGAAACCGCTGAGGGCAGAAAGCTTCCCGTAAAGCACTGTGTAAAGGGTACTGAGGGCTTTGAGCTTGACGAAAACGTAAAGGCAGCATTAAAGGGCAGGGACTATATAACTTTGGAAAAGCCTACCTTCGGCTCGGTACGCTTACCTGAAATTATCCGCCAAAAGGCACAGGACGAGAAATTTTCGGTAGAGCTTGTGGGACTTTGTACTGACATCTGCGTGATTTCAAACGCACTTTTGCTTAAGGCAAATTTCCCCGAGGCAGAAATATCGGTGGACTCCCGGTGCGGTGCAGGGGTAACGCCTGAGAGCCACAACGCGGCACTTGCAACTATGAAATGCTGTCAGATTGACGTTTATTGAGGTGTTAATATGTTTGATGCAAAAAAGGTAAAAAACGGTGTTGTAAACTGGATAAAAGAATTTTTTGAGGGTAACGGCAAAGACTGCAAAGCAGTGCTTGGCATTTCGGGCGGTAAGGACAGCTCTGTTGTAGCCGCCTTATGCGTTGAAGCTTTGGGCAAAGACAGGGTCGTTGGTGTGCTTATGCCCTGTGGCGAGCAGGCTGATATTGATATGGCAAAGCTTTTGGTTGAACACTTAGGTATAGAGCATTACGTTATTAATATAAAGGATGCCGTTGAGGGCATTAAAAACGCTATGCCCGAGGGTTTTGAGCTTTCTAATCAGAGCCTTATCAACCTGCCTCCAAGAATCCGTATGTCTACTGTTTATGCAGTTTCACAGAGTGTTAACGGCAGGGTGGCAAATACTTGTAACTTAAGCGAGGATTGGGTTGGCTATTCTACACGTTACGGCGACTCTGTGGGGGATTTCAGCCCTTTAAGCAGACTTACGGTTAATGAAGTCAAGGCAATCGGCAGAGAGTTAGGTCTTCCCGCTGTTTTGGTGGACAAGGTGCCCAGTGACGGACTTACAGGCAAAACCGACGAGGATAACTTAGGCTTTACCTATGAAGTTTTAGACAAATACATCCGCACAGGCGAGATTGAAGATATGGATGCGAAAGAGAGAATTGACCGCCTCCATAAAATGAATCAGTTTAAACTTGAATTAATGCCTGTTTTTGAATATAACCCAGTTGATTAAGGTTATTCGCACTCGGAACTTTACTCAAAACCCACTGTTTTGTTAACGGTGGGTTTTGTTGCGTTAATATGCAAAATAGGGAGTATGTATGTAGAAAGTTTCAGTAAAGTTAATAATTTTTGTATAAAATGCACAACAAAAAGCTCAAAATCTTAGTTAGGTAGTGAATTGTGTAATGCACTTCAGTTTGATATAATTATTTTTAGGTTATTGTTTATAGCCTGTGTCTTACAGATAGCAAGACACCGAAAGGAGACAAATTATCGTGAAACAGTACACTAAAGACAAGATTTATAACGTAGCTCTTGCTGGTCACAGCGAAGCAGGTAAAACTTCACTTGTTGAGGCTATGTTGTTTTTTACAAAGGCAACTGACCGTCTGGGTAAGATTGCAGACGGTAATACAGTTATGGACTTTGACCCCGAAGAAATCAAAAGACAGATTTCCGTAGCTACTGCTATGGCTCCCATAGAGTACAAGGACACAAAGATAAATACGCTGGATACTCCCGGTCGTTTCGGATTTGTTGCAGGCGTGGTTGAGGGCATGTTTGCCGCCGATACAGCTGTTGTTGTTGTGTCTGCAAAAAGCGGTGTTAAGGTTGGTACCGAAAAGGCTGTAAAGGCCGCCAAGGAAAGAAACCTACCCAAGCTTTTTGTTATTAACGGCATGTGCGACGAGGGCGTTGATTTCTTCTCAATTATTGACGAGTTAAGAAACCAGTTCGGTTCTTCTGTTTGCCCCATTATTATTCCTGAAATTCAGGGTACTACAGCTAAGAGCTACCTTAATATTATCGATAATAAGGCCTATACATACACTAACGGCAAGGCAAGTGAATGTGCTGTGCCCGAAATTTTACAGGCAGAGGACTACAAGGCTTACCTTACAGAGGCAGTAGCCGAATCTTCCGAGGAGCTTATGGATAAGTACTTCGAGGCAGGCGAGCTTTCTACAGACGAAATCAAGTCGGGTCTTAAGGCGGCAGTTATCAACGGCTCTGTTTGCCCTGTAATTTGCTGTGATGCAGTTAAGATGGACGCTATCGATGCTCTTCTTGATACAATTATTGAATTCACACCCACACCCGCAGATATCGGTACGGTAATGGCAAAAACTGAAGACGGCGAGGATATTGAGCTTAAAATTGACGACGAAGAAAAGAACGCAGCAATAATCTTCAAGACAGTTGCCGACCCCTTTGTTGGTAAGCTTTCTTACATCAAGGTTATTTCCGGTCAGATTTCTCCCGCTAAGGAAGTTTTCAATATGCGTCTTGGCGAGAAGATGAGAATTACCAAGGTTGTTACAAGCCGTGGTAAAAAGCAGATTGACGTTGACTACATCGGTGCAGGTGATATCGGTGCTATTCCCAAACTCAGCGGTGCAAAAACCGGCGACACACTTTGCTCTCCTCACAAGAAGGTAGTTATTGAGGGTGCCACATATCCCGGTACAGCTTTCTCGATGGCAGTTTATCCCAAGAAGAAGGGCGACGAGGATAAGGTTGCTCAGGGTATTGCAAAGCTTATGGGCGAAGACCAGACTATTGCATTTAAATCTGACCCCGAAACCAAAGAAATGGTTGTTTCGGGTATGGGCGAGGCTCATATTGACGTTATTATTTCTAAGCTTAAGGCTAAGTATAATGTAGAGGTTACCCTGCAGGTACCCAAGGTTGCTTACCGTGAAGCTATCCGTAAAAAGGTTCAGGTTCAGGGCAGACACAAGAAGCAGTCGGGCGGTGCAGGTCAGTTCGGTGACGTTTGGATTGAGTTCGAGCCTTGTGATGCAGAGGGCTTAGAGTTCGGCGAAAGAGTTGTAGGCGGCTCTGTTCCCAAGAACTTCTTCCCCGCAGTTGAAAAGGGTCTTTTGGACGCTATCAAGAAGGGCCCCCTTGCAGGTTATCCTGTTGTAGGTCTTAAGGCTACACTTTACGATGGTTCTTACCATCCCGTTGACTCCAACGAAATGGCATTCAAGATGGCTGCAAAGATTGCTTACAAAAACGGTATGGCAGTTGCCAACCCCACACTCTTAGAGCCTATCGGTACACTTATGGCTTCTGTTCCCGATAATAAGACCGGTGACATTATGGGCGAGGTTAACAAACGCCGCGGCCGTATCTTAGGTATGAACCCCGGTGAAAAGGGTATGCAGACTGTTGAGGCTGAGGTACCTATGGCTGAGATGCACGACTTCGCAACCTTTATGCGTAAGACAACCCACGGAAGAGGCTACTTTACATTCGACTTTGTCCGCTATGAGGATGCTCCCGGCAACGTTGCTCAGCAGGTTATTGCAAACGCAAAGGTAGAAGACGACGATTAATAATTTATAGAATAAAGCAAAAATTAACACCCTGCACCAATTGGTGCAGGGTGTTGTTATGTTTAGTGCGATTATGCTATAGAAAGCTGAATTTGTGTTGTGTCTTTGATGTTTACCTTGCCGCTTGAGTCAAAGTCAGCTAAGTCTGCAGAAGCTTTGGAAAGCTCACTTAATTTTGCAATGTACTGCTGAATGGCGTATGTATCTTTATCGTTGATTTCACCGTCGCAGTTTACGTCACCCTTGCTGTAGATTTTGTTAATCTCAGTTGCGGTGGTTGGTGCGGCAGAGGTTATCTGAGGCATTGTCTCAGCAGGTGCGGTTGCCGAAATATAAAAGCAATTAATACCGAAGCCCTTGCAGAACTGTGCACCGTAGCTTCCCTCTTTGCAAAAGGCAACAAAGTCGGGAGTAAGCTCGTACTCAAAGGTTTCCTCGTTGTAGGTATAGCCAAAGGGGAAGCTTCCCATTGTTACTACTGTAGAGGGAATGTAAAGGCTTTTAATTGCAGTGCCGTCAAATGCCATATCGCCGATTGTAAGCAACCCTTCGTTAAGATTTGCGGTGGCAAGGGATGAATTTCCGTAAAAAGCATAGTTGCATAATGATTTCATAGAAGCAGGGAAGGTAACCTCGGTAAGTGCAGAGTTAAAGTAAAACGCACCCTCATCAATAATTTCCAGAGAAGAGGGAAGTGCAATGCTTGCGAGGCTGTATGTGTAAGCAAAGGCGTACTTGCCTATTTCCTTAAGTGTATTGGGAAGAGATATTTCCTTTAAATGAGAGCATTCTTCGAAGGCACCGTCGTCAAGCTCTTCAACACCCTCGGGAATCACAATGCTTTCGATTCTTGTGTCGTGAGAAAAGCAGTTGTTGCTGATTTTGTCGATACCATTACCAAGAGTTATGTCGGTAAGGTAAACACAGTAAGAAAAAGCAGAGTCGCCGATTTCGGTAATGCTGTCGGGGATAGTAACCTTTGTAAGAGCAGTGCAGTTGTAAAAAGCCTTGTCGCCGATTTCCTCGATACCGTTTTCAATGGTAACGGAGGTTAAATTGTGGTTCTGATAAAAGGCATTGTCGGCAATTTCTTCTACCTTTAGTCCACCAAGGGTTGCAGGAATAACAAGGTCGGTGTCAGTGCCTTGGTAACCTGTAATTACAGCTTTGCCGTCTTCTTCAGTGTACGTAAAACCTTTATCCTCCAAAGCAGAGGTATTAAACGCACAAACAGAAGCAAGTATAAGTAACGTAAGGGTTAAAGAAATAACTTTTTTCATAAAAACACCGCCTTAGTATTTATAGTTTAAGTATATATTAATGCAAGCTATAAGTCAATAAAAAAGGCTTCCACAAGGAAGCCTTTAAGTGTAAAAATTTATTATTTAATAATAGAAACGCCGTCCATCTCAGCAGGCTGAGGAAGGTTCATAATCTTGAGCATTGTGGGAGCAATGTCAGCAAGTCTGCCGCCTTCTCTGAGCTCGCAGGGATAGCCTACAACGCAGAATTTAACGGGATTGGTGGTGTGGGCTGTAAAGGGAGAGCCGTCTGCCTCAAACATCTTGTCAGCGTTGCCATGGTCTGCTGTAATAAGAGTTGCACCACCCATTTCCTCAACTGCCTCTACTACCTTGCCTACGCAAGTGTCAACTGCCTCGACAGCCTTGACTGCGGCTTCGAAAACGCCTGTGTGACCTACCATGTCGCAGTTAGCAAAGTTTAAGATAATCATATCATATATGCCTGTGCGGATAGCGTCACAGCACTTGTCGCATACTTCATATGCACTCATTTCGGGCTGTAAGTCATAGGTTGCAACCTTGGGAGAAGCAACTAAGATTCTGTCTTCCCCTTCATAAGTTTTCTCAATACCGCCGTTGAAGAAGAATGTTACGTGAGCATACTTCTCGGTTTCGGCGATTCTGAGCTGATTGAGGCCCAGAGAAGAAACATACTCACCAAGAGTATTCTTAAGAGTCTGGGGCTTGAATGCAACGTCTACGTTTGGCATTGTTACATCATACTGAGTCATACAAACATAGTTAAGCTTGAAGAAGCCGTTCTTTCTTTCAAAGCCGTCAAAGTCAGGGTCAACAAAGGTTCGTGTGATTTCTCTTGCTCTGTCGGGACGGAAGTTAAAGAGAATTACAGAGTCACCCTCTGAAATAGTCTTGCCGCCCTCAATAACTGTGGGAACAACGAACTCGTCGGTTACTTCCTTTGCGTAAGAATCAGCAACTGCCTTAACTGCATCGGTTGCCTTTTCGCCCTCACCGTAAACCATAGCGGCGTAAGCCTTCTCAACACGCTCCCAACGGTTGTCACGGTCCATTGCGTAGTATCTGCCCATAACGGATGCAATTTTACCTACGCCGATTTTCTCCATTTCTGCCTGACAGTCAGCTACAAAGCCCTGACCGCTTGTGGGAGAAACGTCTCTGCCGTCTAAGAATGCGTGAACGTAAACATCCTTAAGGCCCTTCTGCTTTGCAAGCTCTAAAATGCCGTACATATGAGTGTTGTGGCTGTGAACACCGCCGTCAGAAAGAAGACCGAAAAGATGTAAAGCAGTGCCGTTTGCTATGCAGTTGTCCACTGCTTTAACTAATGCCTCGTTCTCAAAGAAATCGCCGTCTTTAATAGACTTTGTGATTCTGGTAAGCTCCTGATATACAACTCTGCCTGCACCGATATTGGTGTGACCTACCTCAGAGTTACCCATCTGACCCTCGGGAAGACCAACGTCCATACCCGAAGCACCGATAGCGGTAGTGGGATTTTCAGCAAAGATTTTGTCAAGGTTAGGTGTGTTTGCGGCTTCAATGG
>JAFUPE010000056.1 GCA_017481395.1 Ruminococcus sp.
AAAAATGCAGGTATTGAAATCCCCACTCTTTGCCATCACGAGAGTGTTAAGGTTTTTGGTGCTTGCGGAATCTGTGTTGTTGAGGCAGAGGGCATACCTAAGCTTCTCAGAGCCTGCAGTGCAAAGGTGTCTGAGGGTATGGTAATAAATACCGAAAGTGAAAGAGTAGTAAAAGCTCGTAAAGTTGCCTTGGAGCTTTTAATGAGTGACCATATTGGTGACTGTGTGGCTCCTTGCTCGCTTAACTGCCCTGCAGGTACAGATTGTCAGGGTTATATTAAGGCAATTGCAAACGGCAACGACAACGAGGCTGTGAAAATTATTAAGGAAAAGCTTCCTCTGCCTGCTTCTATCGGCAGAGTTTGTCCTCATCCTTGTGAATCTAATTGCCGCAGAAAACTTGTAGAAGAGCCTATGAGTATAGCTTTTCTTAAATACTTTGCCGCAGATAATGATATGAACAGTGCAACCCCCTTTAAGCCCGAGGTGGCTGAAAGCACAGGCAAAAAAGTCGCTGTTATCGGCGGTGGCCCTGCAGGTTTGACTGCCGCGTATTTCTTAAGTGTTAAGGGTCATAAGGTAACAATATTTGATGCTATGCCTAAAATGGGCGGTATGCTTCGCTACGGCATCCCCGAGTACAGACTTCCCAAGGCTGTTTTAGATAAAGAGATTGAGCAAATCGCAAATCTTGGCGTTGAAATGAAAAACAATGTTAAAATCGGCAAGGACATTACCTTTGCAGATATCCGCAAAGATTTTGATGCAACCTTGGTTGCAATCGGTGCATGGAGCAGTATGTCTACCCGTACAAAAGGCGAAGAGCTTGAGGGCGTTGTAGGCGGTATTGATTTTCTCAGAACAGTTGCCGAGGGAAACCCCATGGATATCGGCGAAAAGGTTGCTGTTGTTGGCGGCGGTAACACCGCAATGGACGCTTGCCGCAGTGCCGTAAGACTTGGTGCCAAAGAGGTTTACGTTATTTATCGTAGAACACGAGCTGAAATGCCTGCCGAGGATATCGAGATTGAGGAGGCAATGGAAGAAGGCGTAACCTTTAAGTTCCTTACAAATCCCGACGAATACATTGGCGAAAACGGCAGAGTTAAGACTGTTAAATTACAGGTTATGGAGCTTGGAGAGCCTGATGCAAGCGGCAGGCGTTCACCTGTGCCTGTTGAGGGTAAATTTGAATACCTTGACGTTGACACAGTAATTGCCGCTATCGGTCAGAAGGTAGACGTTAAGGGCTTTGAGGAGTTAGAGCTAAATAACCGCGGTATTATTTCTGCTGACGAGTTTACCTTCCGCACAAATCTTTCTGACGTTTTTGCAGTTGGCGATGCCACAAACCGCGGTGCATCCATTGCAATTGCCGCTATCGGTGAGGCTAACAAGGCGGCAGAGGTTATTGACAGCTTCCTTAAGGGCGACTGTGTGCCTTACATTAAACCATATGTAAGTGAACGCGAAGTAACTGCCGAAATGCTTAGCGATAAAGAGAAAAGACCAAGAGTAAAGATGCCTGTTCGTACTCCTGAGGAAAGAAAGCACGATTTTAAGGAAATCAACTTAGGCTTTAGTGAAGAAGAGGCAAGAAATGAAGCGAAACGTTGCCTTGAGTGCGGTTGTCATGATTATAAGGATTGCTCACTTATTAAACACGCAAACCGCTACGTTATTGACCCTTACCGCTTTGAAGGCGTGAAGCACAAGAGCTTTGTGGAGCAGAGCCTTGTTTCTATCGAGCGTAATCAGGGCAAATGTATCCTTTGCTCACTTTGTGTCAGAGTTTGCGACGAGGTTGCTAAGAAGGGCATCTTAGGTTTACTAGGCAGAGGCTTTGACACCGCCATTAAGCCCGAGTTCAATAACCCCGAAACCATTCAGTGTTGCTTAACTTGTAAAAAATGTGCTGAAGCCTGCCCCACAGGTGCACTTAAAATTTTAAATAATACTTAAGATACAAAAGCTAACCGCCTTGCTTAAAAAGTAAGGCGGTTTTGTCTATGATAGGGCGATTGATAATCGCCCCTATGAACGTAAATATAGGTTGCAAATATATTTACGTTATGCTATAATCAACTTCGGTCAAAATGTGGGTGTAGCTCAGCTGGTTAGAGTACTTGCTTGACATGCAAGGGGTCGATGGTTCGAGTCCATTCATCCACACCAAACAAAAGAGGCGAGCTGTTGCGGTCAGCTCGCCTCTTTTGTTTTATTAAATGAGGGGTATTTCACAGAATTTATTCTGTGACAGAGGAGGGGTAGAACATGAACCCTACCTTTCGGGTTCGGTTATATTATATATTATCCTTTCTATAAAATTGTTAACTTGCTGTTAACCCAAGCTGAACATTTCCTGTTTTATTTGTGAATAAAAATTTTTTGGGAAAATTAAAACAAATGTTTGCATTTTTCTATATAGTGTGTTAGTATATAAATAGGAAAGTGAGGTTTTAGTATGAAGCCGTTAACAAAAAGCCAGCAAAAGGTTTATGATTATATACGCGAATGTGCTCAGGACAACCGTATTCCCTCAGTGCGTGAGATTTGTGCCGTTACAGGTCTTAAGTCTACATCTACAGTTCATTTGCACCTTAAAACTTTAGAGGAAAAGGGTCTTATTGAGCGTGACAAGGGGCTTAACCGCTGTATACGTCTTTCGGGCTCTGAGAAAAGTGCTCAGATTCCCATTATGGGCCGCGTTACTGCAGGTATGCCTATTTTAGCGGTTGAGGATATTGAAGGCTACGTGCCTGTAAGCGAAAGTGTTCGCAGAGGAAGGGAGCTTTTTGCCCTTCGTGTTTGCGGTGAAAGTATGATTAACGCAGGTATTCTTGACGGCGATATTGCCGTGGTGCATCGTACTCCTGTGGCTGAAAACGGTGACATTGTTGTTGCTCTTATTGAAGACGAAGCTACAGTTAAAAGATTTTATAAGGAAAACGGCCACTTCCGCCTTCAGCCTGAAAATGATGCATATGAGCCTATTATTGTTGATGAAGTAGTGCTCTTAGGCAAGCTTGTGGCAATTTACCGTAATTTCGAATAGCTTTTCTTAGCCTTTCTTTATGAGAAAGGCTTTTTTTCTTGTATATGGAAAAATACTGTGATATTATATAATTATATTCATATAAGGAGTGAATAACGTGAAACGATTTACAAAATCTCTATCTCTTCTGCTGACGGTTTTAATTATTCTCAGCAGTATTATGGTGCTGTCATCCGTTAATATTTTTGCGGCAAGCGGTACTATTTCTTACAGCTTTACAAGTACTGCCGCGGGCTTTGCTCAGGGTACCATTACCCTTAAGGGCGATAACGGGACTTATTGGCTTTACTGGGCTGATGACACTAAGGCACTTGCTGATTACAGCGAGATAACAAGCCTTACCGTTTCAGCGGGGCAAGGCACTTTTGCTATGCCTAAGTATACAGCAATTCCTGCTGATGCAACTAAGATGATTGCTATAAAATCATCTTCCGAGCCTGCTGAGGCAAATCGTACAGTTGCAAAGGCAAGTGCGGTTTACTCTGTTCCTTCAAGCAAACAGCTTGACGTAGACACCAAGGATGCACTTTATACCTTCGGTGCCATAAGCGACCCTCAGCTTGCTAACGACAGCTACGGCTCAGGTTCTTATCCTTATGACGAAGAGCATTTTGCTGCTGCACTTGAGACCTTAGCCGACAGAGGCGTTAACTTTACGGTTTCCTCGGGCGATACAGTAAACGACCAAAACGGAAGCCAGACCTATGCCGCAGAATTTAAACGTTATCAGAAGATTTTGGCTGATTCTTCTTATGCAAATCCTATTTACGAGGCTAACGGCAACCATGATGTCGGTACTGTTTGGGATGAAAACGGCAACTACTATAACGACAACACTCCCTTTGTTAAGGGTACAGGTCTTGACAGTGTTAAGTCTACAATTACTGCCGGCAAGCCTTATTTTGAAATTACCGAGCCTACTACAGGTGACCATTTCATATTTATGGCACTTGAGGGTGGCTTTTATACCAATAAAGGCACTCAGTTCTCCACAGCTCAGCTTAACTGGCTGGAGGGACTTTTAAAGAAGTACAAAGACGACGGCAAAAACATATTTATTATCGAGCATGCCAATATTGCAGGTTGGGGCAGTGGTGATAAGCTGACAACACCCTACTACTACGACCTTGGCCTTGTTAAGACAAACTCTGATGTAGCACGCTTTATTAAGCTTATGGAAACCTACAAGGATGCTGTGATTATTACAGGCCATACACATTTAGAGCTTTCTGCTCAGTACAATTATTCTGACAACAACGGCACCTCTGCCGTTATGATTCACAACTCTGCCATTGGCGGTGTCAGAAGACTTGTTAACGGTTCTGTTGACAGAGCTGCGGTAAAGGGCCTTTCTGAAGGCTATATAGTTGAGGTTTATGAGGATTGTGTGCTTTTTAACGGCACAAATCTTTACTACAATGAAAGCATGCCTCAGTGCTGTTACATAGTTCCTATGACAACAAGCGAAAGGGAAGAGGGCGAGACAACTCCTACTACTCCTGTAAGTGATAATGTTACTATTACGCTAAAGGACGAAACAGGCGAGGGTTGGATGGCAAACAACGCTTCTGAGCGTGAAATCCAGCTTATTGATAACGCTACAAACACAAAGTACGTTATGACTTCCTATGACGGCTATAAGACATGGTCAGTAGAGGTACCCCGAGAAGTTACTGATATTACCTTCAAGCGTGTGAGAATGTCTGATAATGTTGTCAGAAATCAGTGGGATGCAGGTGAGCGTAACGGCTCTTTGTGCTACTGTGTTCTTGATGATGCAGGCGGTGGTACGACTGAGGGCAATGGCTATTGGGATATGTCGTTAAGAGAGCCAACTAAGCCTGTGGTAACAGAGTCCGAAGAGACTACTGCAGCAACAAAGCCCGTGACAGAGCCGACTGCAGTTAAAACCGAGCCTACAGTCGAGACGGAACCAACAGAGCCTGTCTCAACATCGTTAACTACAGCACCTACATCTAACACTACAATCCCGTCTTCAACTACAGCACCTAAGGCTTCGTCAACAGCTACCGAGCCATCTGAATCGACGGGTATTACACCTTCTGCTACAGGGTCTATGGCAACTGTTCCGTCTGAAACAGGTGCTATATCAAGCAACACTACCGAAAGTGTACCGGATGACATTCCTTTTTACGGTGACTCAGACCTTAACGGCAAGGTTAACATTAAGGATGCTACAACCGTACAGAAGTACGCCGCAAAGCTGGCTGAGCTTGACGGTATTGCATTTACTCAGGCAGATGTAACGGGTGATGCTAAGGTTAATGTTAAGGATGCAACCTCAATTCAGAAGTTCGTGGCAAAGATTATTGACGCCTTCCCCGTGGAGGAAGCGGCACTTGTAAGCGTCGGTGCAATTGACCCCTCTACCTTCGGTTCCTTTGAAAAGGATTTGGAGGACTACTACACCTACAGCTCTTACGACCAGTATATGGCACTTAAGAAGGCTTGCATGAAGTACAAGAACGTTACCTACACCGATGCAATCCGTAACGAGCTTTATACCCTTAGAGAGGCTTTATACGATATTGCCGGTGAAAAGCCTGTCGAGGGCGGCGAAATTACAGTTTTCTTTGACAATACAAAGAACTGGAGTACAGTTAACATTTACGCATGGGGCACAGGTGACAAAAATGCCAGCTGGCCGGGTGTTGCTATGACAAAACAGAGCGACGGTACATATAGCTATACATTCAGTTATGACGATTTTCAGAATATTATTTTCAATAACGGCACAGAGCAGACTGTAGATATTGCTCATCCGGGAAATAACTATCTTAAATATTATATAACCGGTGGCCCGAGCAACAAATATACAGTGGGCTACGATTCCCCCATTGCATAATTTAAGATTTCAAGTCAAAAACCTTCCCTTGATTTTCCAAGGGAAGGTTTTTTTGTAAATTTTCTTTCCTGATGTTGACAAATCTTATATTACAAATAGTAATTGAAAATCGAAATATTTTCTTAAAAGGAAACAATCTTTTAAACTGCATTTTTAATTCAAAAAAGGAATTATTGAGAAAATTTAGTAAAAATCGGGGGTTAAGCTATGAGTTCTTCAACTTTTCCACAGAGTTTTCCACATAAATGTTGATAAAAACGAATAATACAATTTGTATAATTCTTTTGACAAAAAATCTTAAATTTCCCCATGGAATAATAAACCTGTTTTCAAGACGAATTTATATGCTGAAATCTTAAATTTTATCCCTCAGCTTTTAAAAGAACACAAAAAATATCTACCCGAGCCTTTGCTCGGGTAGCTGTTTAGTATCCTTCAATTGTTCTTACGATGCTCTGGCGAATGTCGGCGATTGAGTTTTCGTCCTGAGAAAGCTCGCCGCTTTCGAGCATAACAGCACCGCCGTAAATAAGCGAGCGAATCAGTAGCTCGCGGCGTTTGGTTTCCCGGGGGCTTATGTGGGGCAGACACTCTGAAAGCAAAGTCGCTACGGTGTCTTTTAATGGCAGAGTGTCCTCAGAAATGGTCATAATTGCTCTGAAGTGAGGATTTGCAAGGCAGAAGCGTATGTAAGAAATGCCGCTTTCCACAAGCCTTTTTTTGGGGTCGTCTTTATAAATTTCCCCAACTTGCTCTAAAAGAAGCTGTAGTTGTGTATTGATATAGTCGAAAATCGCATCTATAAGCTGTTCTTTGCCCTCAAAATGCTTGTAGGGTGCGGCACAGGAAAGGTTGCAGGCACTTGCCACACGCCTTAATGAAAAGTCGGCTATGCCGTGGTTTTCAAGCTCTTCTATGCCTGCTATTATAAGCTGTTCTCTTACAGAAACGGTTCCAAGCTCGCTGTTCATTGTGTTGCTCCAATCAAATTAAACTTGTTATAAAAATTTCTATACCGATAAAAATAAGAATACATCCGCCTAAAACCGAGGCCTTGCCTGCAAGCTTTGTGCCGAACTTCCTGCCAAGCAAAATACCGCCCATACATATTACAAAGGTAACGGCGGCGATTATAAGCGAGCAAAGAAAAGCTCCCGTGGTGGTGTGCCCCGAAATAGTAAAGCCTACAGAAAGAGCATCGATAGAGGTTGCAATACCCTGCAGTATCAACGCTCCAAAGCCGACCGCTGTGTGAGGAGCATCCTCGTCTTTGTTTTTAATTCCCTCTATTAGCATTTTTACTCCGATAAAGCCTAAAAGTCCCAAGGCAATCCAAGGGATAAACCTTTCGAATATGCTGAAAAAGCTCGCGACCATATGTACGCAGAAAAATCCTGCCATAGGCATTAAAAACTGAAAAAACGCAAATATACCTGCAATAAAGCATTGACGGTTGAGTTTCATTTTCGGCTCGTTAAGTCCGTTTGCTAAAGATACCGAAAAAGCATCCATGGCAAGTCCTGTGCCTAAAAGAATGCTGTTGAAGAAAAACATAAAGTCAAATACCATAGTATCCTCCAATATACAGTCTCGTAAATTATATAATACCTCTGTTTTAATTTATATGTCAAGAGAATATGTTTTTCTTGACATTTTTAATATTAGTAGTATAATAAGAGACATATTCTGTAGGTTAACAGTGTTAACCTAACTTAAAATCCTTAGACAAAGGAGCAGTTTATATGGATATGCTGGATTCAGCCCGTAAAGCTATAAATGAAATCGATAAGGAAATGGCAGAGCTTTTTGTTAAGCGTATGCAAGCATCGGCCCAGGTCGGTCAGTATAAATTAAGTCATGGCTTACCTGTATATGATGCCGAAAGAGAGGCAGAGGTTATCCGCCGAAACTCTACTCGGGTCGAAGATGAGGCTTTGCGTGCTTATTACGTTAATTTTTTGCAGACCTGTATGGATTTGTCCAAAAGTTACCAAAGTCAGATTCAAAACGGTTTAAGAGTAGCCTACAGCGGGGTCGAGGGTGCTTTTGCCTTTATTGCGGCAAAGCGGATTTTCCCAAGTGGCAACCTTTGTTCGTTCGGTGACTTCAAAAGTGCCTACCACGCAGTTGTAAACGGTGAATGCGACTGTTGTGTGCTTCCTATTGAGAACAGCTACGCAGGCGAGGTTTCGCAGGTTATTGACCTTATGTTTAAGGGAACCCTTTACATAAACGGCGTTTACGATTTGGAAATTACCCAGAATTTAATCGGGCTTGAGGGTGCATCAAGAAGCGATATTAAAACTGTAGTAAGCCATCCTCAGGCTCTTATGCAGTGTGCTGAGTACATAAAAAAGAGAGGCTTAAAAACTGTTGAAGCCAACAATACGGCCCTTGCCGCTAAGTACGTAGCGGATTTGGGCGATAAAACCGTTGCTGCTATAGCAAGCGAAGACACGGCAGCTCTTTATGGTCTTGAAATGCTTGAAAAGAGTATAAACGAAAACTCTAATAATACAACCCGATTTGCGGTGTTCTCTCGCGTTGAGAAAAAGAGCAAGGTTGACGACAGCAGTATGCAGTCGATTCTTGTGTTTACCGTTAAGAACGAGGCAGGTGCTCTTGCGAAGGCGGTTACTATTATCGGTAACAGCGGCTTTAACATGAGGACTCTTCGCAGTCGTTCTATGAAAAAGCTTTTGTGGCAGTATTACTTCTATGTAGAGGTGGACGGCAACGCCC
Source organism: Ruminococcus sp. (assembly GCA_017481395.1). The sequence goes on from JAFUPE010000056.1 coordinate 8,664, forward strand.
ATAGTGAGAAGGGACAGGAAATGCTTAAGGCACTGTCAAGCTGTTGTGACAGACTTAGAATTGTGGGAACCTTTGCCCACGAAACAGATTTAAAGTGAGTGATACTATGATTATCAACGTCGATTTAAAGCATACAGATTACAATATATATATAGAAAGAGGTAACCTTTTAAAAGCAGGCGAACTTCTTAATCTTAACCGCAAGGTGCTTATTGTTACCGACCAAGGCGTTCCTAAAGAGTACGCCCAAAAGGTAGCTTCCCAATGCAAAGAGGGCGTTATTGTAACCGTCAATGAGGGCGAGGAAAGTAAGAGCATAGCCGTTTTTGAGGAGCTTCTTAAGAAAATGCTTGAGGCAGGCTTTACCCGCAAGGATGCGGTAGTTGCCGTAGGCGGCGGAGTTTGCGGAGATTTGGCGGGATTTGTGGCGGCATCCTTTATGCGTGGCGTGGATTTTTACAACATTCCCACAACAGTGCTTTCTCAGGTGGATTCATCAATAGGGGGCAAGGTGGCAGTAAATTTAGGTGGCATTAAAAATATAGTCGGTGCCTTCTATCAGCCTAAGGCGGTATTAATTGACCCCGAAACCTTAAAAACCTTGCCGGAGCGTCAGATTTCTGCAGGACTTGCCGAAGCGGTGAAAATGGCACTTACCTTTGACAAAGAACTTTTCGAAAAAATTGAGCAAAGCAAAAATCCTATGGAAATGATTGATAAAATTATAATAGGCTCGTTGCTTATTAAAAAGCGAGTAGTCGAAGAAGACGAAAAGGAATCGGGCCTTCGTAAGGTTTTAAACTTTGGTCATACGGTAGGCCACGCGATTGAAAGTGTTGCCGAAGGAGACCTTTACCATGGCGAGTGCGTGGCGTTGGGTATGCTTGCGGTTTGTGAGGGCGATGTCAAAGAAAGAGTGATAAAGGTGCTTAATAGCCTTAAGCTTCCTACAGACTTTAAGGCATCAAAAAACGCCTTGCTTGAAGCCGCTTCTCACGACAAAAAAGCAGGTGCCGATACAGTAACGGTTATTACTACCGACACAGTCGGTATATTTAAAATGCAGGAAGAAAGCATAGACGAGCTTTCGAATAGAATGGAGCAGTTTTTCTTATGAAATCATCCTTCGGACAAAGTGTAAATATAAGCATTACAGGCGAAAGCCATGGCGAGGCTTTGGTGGCGGTGCTCTCAGGACTTACACCGGGCGTCAGAATAGACGAGGAATACATACGTCAATGTCTTGCTCAGCGCGCTCCTGTGGGTAAAATTTCTACCCCAAGACAGGAGGCTGACGAGTTCGAGATTTTAAGCGGGGTTTTTGGGGGCTTTACCACAGGTACTCCCATAACAATATTAATTAGAAACACAAACACAAAAAGTAAAGATTATTCTGAGATGCAGTCGACTGCACGTCCGGGGCACGCAGATTTTACTGCCGAGGTAAAGTATCATGGATTTCAAGACTTTCGCGGCGGCGGACATTTCAGTGGCAGAATTACTGCAGTTTTGGTTGCCGCTGGTGCAATTGCACGTCTTGCCCTTAAAAATAAGGGTATTGAAATCGGCACCCACATCGCAAAGTGCGGCTCGGTTTCTGACAGAAGCTTTGTAAATGTAAATGAAGATATAAAGACCCTTAACACCAAGGCTTTTGCTGTGCTTTCACAAGAAAGCGGCGAAAAAATGCAGGCTGAAATTTTAAAAGCAAGCGAAGAAGGCGACAGTGTAGGCGGAATTCTTGAAACCGCTGTGGCAGGTCTTCCTGCAGGTATTGGCGAGCCTTGGTTTGACAGCATGGAAAGCGTGCTTTCGCATATGCTTTTCTCAATTCCCGGCGTTAAGGGTGTTGAGTTTGGTGAGGGTTTTGCTGTTGCCGGTATGAAGGGCAGCGAGGTTAACGGATCCTTAAGAGTAAACAACGGCAAAATCTGCCCTGTAAATGATTTAAGCGGCGGTATCAACGGCGGTATTACAAACGGCGATATCCTTAGATTTAAGTGTGCTGTACGTCCTACTCCCACCATTTTTAAAGAGCAGGCTACAGTTGATATGAAAAATTTTGAGAACAAAACCCTTTTGGCAAAGGGCAGACACGACCCTGCGATTGTGCACAGGGTTCGTGCTGTGGCAGACGCCGCTACTGCTTTAGTGCTTTGCGATATGCTTGCTCAGCGATACGGCACCGATTGGGCAAAGGAGGATTAATAATGGAATACGGACTTCTGGGCAAGGTGCTTGCCCACTCCTTTTCTCCCGAAATTCACGCACTTATTGGTGATTATGATTATAAGCTTATTGAGCTTGCTGAGGATAAAGTAGAAGCTTTCTTAAAAGAAAGAGACTTTAAGGCAATAAATGTTACCATTCCCTACAAGCAGACGGTGATGCCTTTGCTTGACGAGATAAGCGAAAGTGCAAAGGCTATAGGTGCGGTTAATACGGTTGTAAATCGTGATGGTAAGCTTTATGGTTACAATACTGACTTCGACGGCTTAAAGGCACTTGTAGAAAGTTTAATTCCTACCTTAAAAGATTTAAAGGTGCTTATTTTAGGCTCGGGCGGAACAAGCCACACCGCACAAGCTGTAGCAAAAAGTATGGGTGCTAAGGAAATTATAGTTGCAAGTATTATGGGCGAGGAAGGTACTGTTTCATATGAAGAAGCAAAAACTATGCACAGCGACGCCGATTTTCTTATAAACACTACCCCATGCGGAATGTACCCGAATATTCACACAGTTGCCGTTGATTTAGACATGTTTTCTAACTTAAAGGCACTTGCCGACGTGGTATATAACCCCTTACGCACCGAACTTGTAATGAGGGCAAGCGAAAAAAATATCCCTGCTAAAGGCGGACTTTATATGTTAGTTATGCAGGGAATAAAGGCGGCAGAGCACTTTTTCTCGAAAGAAATTGAAAAATCAAAAGCTGATGAGATTTTTAATACCATTATTAAAAGAAGAGAAAATATTGTGCTTTCCGGTATGCCGTCCTCGGGCAAAACCACAATTGGCAATATTCTTGCAAAAGAAATGGGCAGACCCCTTTACGATATCGATGCCTTAATCGTAAAGCGTGCAGGCTGTGAAATCAGCGAGATTTTTGAGAAAAACGGCGAAGAGTATTTCCGTGATTTGGAAAGTGCGGTAATCGCCGAAGAGGTTGCACCCTTAACAGGCGCAATTATTGCCACAGGCGGCGGTGCAGTTTTAAGAAAAGAAAACGTTAAGAATCTAAAGAAAAACGGTAAGGTGATTTTCCTTGACAGGGATTTGTCACTGTTAACTCCCACAGCCGACAGACCCACAGCCTCGGACTTGGAGGCAATGAAAAAACGTTTCGAGCAAAGATATGATATCTATACCTCTACCGCAGATATAAGGGTTAACGGCTCTTTAAATGCAGAGAAAGTTGCAGAATCAGTAAAAGAGGAATTTTTAAAATGAAATTTTTAGTTATAAATGGTCCTAACCTTAACCTTTTAGGTGTTCGAGAGCCGTCAATTTACGGCAGAGAAACCTATTTTGATTTAAAAGAAAAAATCCAAAATTATGCAAAGCAAAAAGGCGTAGAGGTTGAAGTTTTGCAGTCGAATCACGAAGGTGACCTTGTGGATTTTATACACAGAGCTTATTATACAAAAACAGACGGAATTGTGATTAATCCCGGTGCCTACACTCACACAAGTGTTGCACTTTTAGATGCTGTAAAGGCTGTGGGAATTCCTACTGTTGAGGTGCATATTTCGGATGTATCGAAGCGAGAAGACTTCAGACAGGTAAGCTATATAAGAAAAGCCTGCATTGCTACAATTGCAGGCAAGGGTACCTCAGGCTACTTGGAGGCTATGGATTTACTTTTAAAGGAGCATAGTTAAATGAGAGTGCTTATCAAAAAATCTACTGCATCGGGTGCGGTTTTGGCTCCGCCCTCAAAAAGCATGGCACACAGAATGCTAATCGGTGCAGGACTTGCAAAGGGCACCAGCGTTATTAAGGGTATTTCTCAGTCCGAGGATATGAAAGCTACCCTTGACTGCCTTACTGCGTTAGGTGCAAAATGCGAAATTTACGGAGATACCGTAAAAGTAACAGGTGCAGACCTTAAAAATCTGCCCGAAAATCCTCATTTAAAATGTAGGGAATCGGGCAGTACCTTACGTTTTTTTATTCCTCTTTGCCTTATGTCGGAAAAGAGCGAAGTTACCCTAACGGGCAGCGAATATCTTTTTTCACGTCCGTTAAACGTTTACGAGGAAATCTGCCGTAAGCAGGGTATTTATTATAGCTTAGATGGTGCAAGTCTTAAGCTTAAGGGAACTCTTAAAAGCGACAACTTCCGCATTAAGGGTAACATCAGCAGTCAGTTCATAACAGGGCTTTTGTTTGTGCTTCCTCTTTTGAAGAGCGACAGCACCATTACGTTGATTCCTCCTGTAGAAAGCCTTTCTTACATAAATCTTACGGTTCAGGCATTAAAGGTTTTTGGTGTAGAGGTTAAGTGGCAGGACGAAAAAACACTTTATATTAAAGGAAATCAAGCCTACAAAGCAGTGGACACCTTTGTAGAGGGTGACTACTCAAATGCCGCTTTCTTCGAGGCACTCAATACTCTTGGCGGTAACGTTGAGGTCAAAGGGCTTTTAGCTGACAGCCTTCAGGGCGACAGGGTATATAAAAAGCATTTTCCTGCACTTTTAAAGGGTACTCCTACCATAAATATCTCTGACTGTCCGGACCTCGGACCTGTGCTTTTTGCCGTTGCAGGAGCTTTGCACGGCTCAGTTTTTACAGGTACAAAAAGGCTTAGGCTTAAGGAGTGCGACCGTGCAGAGGCTATGGCTCAGGAGCTTAAAAAGTTCGGCATTGCCACATCGGTAAGGGAAGACAGCGTGGTGGTTTATCCCCACGATTTTCACGCACCCGACGAAATTCTGCAGGGACACAACGACCACAGAGTTGTAATGGCTCTTACGGTGCTTTCAAGCCTTACAGGCGGCGAAATCGAGGGTGCCGAGGCAGTACGGAAAAGTATGCCCGACTTTTTCGAAAAAATCAAAAGCGTTGGAGTTGAGGTGAAGAGCTATGATGCTTAATACAAATAAAAACATACTTATAGTCGGTTTAGGTCTTATGGGCGGCAGTTATGCCTTAGGATTTAAGAAATTAGGCTTTAAAATTTCTGCCATTACAAGACGTCAGGAGACTATAGATTACGCACTTGAAAATGGTATTATCGACGAAGGCTTTACAACTGCGGACAAGGATGCCTTAGGCAAAGCCGATATCATAATTTTCGGTCTCTATCCTCAGGTTTTTATAAAGTGGATTAAGGATAACCAGCAGTATTTTAAAAGCGGAGCTTTACTTACCGACGTTACCGGCGTTAAGGGGTCGGTAGTTTATGAGGTGCAAAAAGCCTTAAGGGATGACGTCGAGTTTATCGCCGCCCACCCTATGGCAGGTAAAGAGGTGTATGGCGTAGAAAATGCAGACGACGCAATTTTCCGCGGTGCAAACTACATTGTAACTCCTACCGAGAAAAATACCCCCGAAGCCATTGAGGATTGCCTTGAAATCGGCAGACTTTTAGGTTTTGCAAACGTAAGCGTTCTTACTCCTGAAAAACACGATGAGATGATAGGCTTTGTTTCTCAGCTTACCCACTGCATTGCGGTGACCCTTATGAATTGCTGTGACGACGAAAACCTTAAAAACTATACAGGTGACTCTTTCAGGGATTTAACCAGAATTGCCCGTATTAACGATAAAATGTGGAGCGAGCTTTTTATTATGAATAAGCCGGCACTTTTACATCAGATGCACCGCTTTGAAGACCAGTTTGACAGGCTTAAGGCTGCACTGTTAAACGGCGACGAGCAGACTATGCGGGAAATGATGCAGATATCTACCGAGCGCCGAGCATTGTTTGACAAGAAATAAGGAGTGTACATAGATTATGAATATGAATTTTATCCGCAAGCTGCCTATTCCTAAGGATGTTAAGGAGCAGTTTCCTCTTTCCGAGGATTTGGCAAAAATCAAGGCGGACAGAGACGAGGAAATAGCAAAGATTTTTACAGGTGAAAGTAATAAGTTTTTGCTTATAATCGGTCCCTGCTCAGCAGACCGTGAGGATGCAGTTTTAGAGTATATAGGAAGGCTCAGAGGCTTGCAGGAAAAGGTAAAGGACAAAATCCTTATTATCCCTCGTATTTACACGGGCAAGCCTCGTACAACAGGCGCAGGATATAAGGGGCTTTTGCATCAGCCCGACCCAAATGAAAAGCCTGACCTTTTTAAGGGTATTGTTGCAATCCGCGAGCTTCATATGAGAGCACTGAAGGAAACAGGCTTTACCTGTGCCGATGAAATGCTTTACCCCGAAAATCACCGTTACCTTTCCGATATTATTGCTTACGTTGCCGTTGGTGCAAGAAGTGTTGAAAATCAGCAGCACCGCCTGACAGCAAGCGGCTTAAAGGTGCCTGTTGGTATGAAAAATCCCACCTCAGGCGACCTTACTGTTATGATGAACTCTATTACTGCCGCACAGAGCAAGCATACCTTTATTTATCGTGGTTGGGAAGCCGAAAGTCAGGGCAACCCCTTGGCCCATGCGATTTTAAGAGGTTACGTGAATAAGCATGGCCAGTGTCAGCCTAATTATCACTACGAGGATTTGATTTTGACTCATGAAATGTATGTAAAGCATGGGCTCAAAAATCCTGCAGTTATTGTAGATACAAACCACTCTAACTCTAACAAGCAGTATTTAGAGCAAATCAGAATTGCTAAAGAGGTGCTTTACAGTTGTCGTCATAATGTTGACATAGGAAAAATGGTTAAGGGTTTGATGATTGAAAGCTACCTTGAAGACGGCACCCAGAAAATCGGTGACTGCGTTTACGGCAAATCTATTACCGACCCTTGTCTCGGATGGGAAAAGACCGAGCGTTTGGTTCTTGATATGGCAGAGTATTTATAATTTAAAGTTGCAGAGGAAGCGATTTAGTTTCCTCTGCATTTTTTTGCAAATCAAAACTTACAAATTTTCCGTTGCATATTTATGTGAATTGTGGTATATTTACACTGAATAAGTTTATTTACCTATATATGGTATAAAAGCAAGCCTGCTTTGAAAAAATCTTATGGAAAGGATTTGATAATATGTGCGGAATTTGCGGCTTTACAGGCGAAGTTAAGGACAGAAGCAAAACCATTAAAAGTATGACAGAGGTTATTACTCATCGCGGTCCCGACTCTGAGGGCTTTTTTAGCGATGATTATATAGATATGGGTTTTCGTCGTTTAAGCATTATTGACGTTGATGAGGGTCATCAGCCAATTTATAACGAGGATAAGACTTTGGTTTTAACCTTTAACGGCGAGATTTATAATTACAGGGATTTACGTGCAGAGCTTATTGATTTAGGACATGAATTTTATACAGAAACCGATAGCGAGGTTTTAATCCACGCTTTTGAAGAGTGGAAAGAGGATATGCTCATGAAGCTTCGCGGTATGTTTGGCTTTGCAATTTATAATACCAAAGACAAGTCTATATTCATTGCCCGCGACTTTTTCGGTATTAAGCCTATGCATTACACGATGATAGACGGCGACTTTGTTTATGCTTCTGAAATCAAGAGCATATTAAAGCACCCTAAGTTTAAGAAGGAGTTTAACGAGAAAGCTTTAGACAGCTACCTTTCTTTCCAGTATGCTGTTCCTCCCGAAACCTTCTTTAAGGGCGTTTACTGTCTTATGCCCGGTCACTTCCTTTGGTTTAAAAACGGCGAGGTTATGACCGAGAGGTACTTTGAGCCTACCTTTAATCCTGATGAAAATATGTCTGAAGAAGACGCAGTAAACAAGATTGACAAGGTTTTCGAAAATTCTGTTAACGCTCACAAAATCGCTGACGTTGAGGTTGGGTGTTTTCTTTCAAGCGGTGTAGACTCAAGCTATGTTTCAACCTATTTTGCCGACCAAAAGACCTTTACCGTTGGATTTGATTTCGGCGAAAAGTATAACGAAATCAGCTGGGCAAGCAGACTTTCTGAGAAAATCGGCGTTGACCATTACACAAAAATTATTACAAGCGAAGAGTTCTGGGGTGCTGTGCCCGAGGTGCAGTATTTTATGGACCAGCCCTTGGCAGACCCTTCTTGCATAGCTCTTTACTTTGTTTCTCAGCTTGCAAGCAAATATGTTAAGGTTGTGCTTTCGGGCGAGGGTGCCGACGAGCTTTTCGGCGGTTATCAGGTTTACAGAAGCCCTATGCACAGTAAGCTTTATCAGACCTTGGTGCCTTATCCTATCCGCAAGCTTCTTTGTAAAATTGCCCTTAAAATGCCCGATATAAAGGGCAGGGATTACATTATCCGTTCTACTCATCCCTTAGAGGAGCGTTTTATCGGCAACGCATATATGTACGAGTACGAGGAAAAGAAGGAGCTTTTAAAGGATCCTTCTATTGCTACACGTCCTCAGGAGTACACTAAAAAGTTTTATCATCGTGCCAGAAAATATGATGATGTTACCAAGATGCAGTATCTCGACATAAATCTCTGGATGGTTGGTGATATCCTGTTAAAGGCTGACAGAATGAGCATGGCAAATTCCTTAGAGCTTCGTGTGCCTTTCCTTGACAAAGAAGTGTTTAAGGTTGCTTCTACCATTCCCACAAAGCTCAGAGTTAACAAGCACAACACAAAGTATGCTCTCAGGCAGAGTGCTATGCGTCATATGCCCGAGGATAGTGCCCAGAAAGAAAAGCTGGGCTTCCCTGTACCAACACGTGTATGGCTTAAGGACGAGAAGTACTATAATATTGTTAAAAAGGAGTTCACCTCTCCTACTGCTCAGAAGTTCTTCAATATTGACATTCTTACCCAGTGGCTTGACGACCACTTCGAGGGTAGAAAGGATACATCCCGTCAGGTATGGACGATTTACGTTTTCCTTATCTGGTACAAAATGTACTTTGGCGAGGTGGATACTCAGGAAATTACCAACGATGCAGTAGCAGAGGTTGAAGAAGCCGTTGTTGCTGTTGAGGATACAACCATCAATATTGAGGAAAAAATTAACTCTGACCAGTTTGACGCTTTTTTTGGTATCGCCGAAGAAAGCTCAGAAGAGTCTGCCAAGGAAGAAAAGGCAGAGTAAGAGTATTTAATTAAGGTTTTTTGAAAATGTATCGTAAATGTGTAAAGGAGGTATATAATGATTCATTTTGACAAAGTTGTGCCGACCACTGTGCCTACTGCTGTGGCGTTAGGCTGTTTTGACGGCGTTCACCTTGCACACCGCAAGGTTATTGAGGGTGTGCTTAAGTGCCGCGAAGAGGGTTTGACTCCTGCAATGTTTACCTTTGCGGATTACGCTAACAAGGGCGTCTCAAAGCGTATTTATACTCAGGCAGAAAAGCTTCATGAGCTTGAGAGCTTAGGCATTGAGCTTGTGTATTGTGTGCCTTTCCCCGAGGTATGCCTTATGTCGGCATCTGTATTTGTTTCTGACGTGCTTAAAGCTAATTTAAATGCCAAAAAAGTTTTTTGCGGCTTTAACTATAAATTCGGCAGAGGCGGCAATGCTGACGTTGCTACTCTTAAGTACCTTTGCGATAAAGAGGGTATAGAGGTTATTGTTATTGATGAGGTTACCCTTGACGGCGTAACAGTCTCCTCTACTGAGGTAAGACGTCTTCTTGACGAAGGCGATATTAAAACAGCCGCAAAAATGCTGAATAAGCCTTTTGCACTTTTCGGTGAGGTTGTTCACGGCAACGCCTTAGGCAGAAAAATGGGCATTCCTACTATAAACGTAGGCACCGATGCTACAAAGCTTTTGCCTAAATACGGCGTTTATGCCGCAAATGTTTACATAAGCGATAGCACAACGCCTTTGAAAGCTGCCCTTAATATCGGCATGAAGCCGACTGTCGGCACAGACGAGCCTACAGTTGAAGCGTTTATTATTGATGAGGCGGGAGATTTTTACGGTAAGCAGGTAAAGGTTGAGCTTATGGATTACATCCGTGAAGAAAAGAAGTTTGCAACCTTGCAGGATTTGCAGTACGCTATTGAAAGCGACATTGAAAAAATCAGGAACTTGGTTGATTGACGTATACTAGCGAAGCGAATGTAATGAAGTACACACTTTTGTGTGTATGAAATTTGCTCTAAGGCAAATGAAGTATGCTTTTATAGCATATGAAGTATTTACTTCATAAATATGTTGGTGGCACGCTGATGCGTGCAATTCTAATGTATTTACTATAAATCGGAGCGAAGCGACCCTTAACATTTGCGTAGCAAATATTTCATATTGCTTTGCGATATTTCATCCGCCGTAGGCGGATTTAACCTGACCATAAGGTCAGATTTCACTATGTTTGGCAGACATGCCAAACACTATATATTGTGGTGCGGTTACAAATTGACACAAGAGGTAAAAAAGCCCCCAAACCCAGTTGCATACAGGGTTTGGGGTTTTTTTGCGGTGTTTTTTAATCGTTTTTAATTCTTATTTATCAATAAACATTAACAAAATTGTCACAATATATTGTGGTTTTTCTCTTGACAAACCACAATTTTTTGTGGTATTATCTCTTCGGCGTTAAAAATAGTAAAGATTTACAGAAAGGATTTTTGATTATGTATCAGGTTATTAAAAGAGACGACTCCGTCGTAGAATTTGACCTTAAAAAAATCGCATCTGCTATTCAGCAGGCGTTTGAAGGTATTAATAAAGAATACCACCCCTCAGTTGTAGATTTTCTTGCGTTAAAGGTTACAGCTGATTTCGAGCCTAAAATCGTTGACAACAAAATTGCTGTTGAGGATATTCAGGACTCTGTCGAGGATGTATTAATTCAGGCAGGCTATGCAGATGTTGCAAAGGCATACATCGTTTACCGCCGCCAGAGAGCAAAGGTAAGAAAGATTAAGTCCACAATTCTTGACTACAAGGAAATCGTTGACAACTACGTTAAGATTAACGACTGGCGTGTTAAGGAAAATTCCACAGTTACATATTCAGTTGGCGGTCTTATTCTTTCTAACTCAGGTGCAATTACAGCTAACTACTGGCTTTCTGAGATTTACGACAAAGAAATTGCCGACGCTCACAGAAATGCTGACATTCACATCCACGACCTTTCCATGCTTACAGGTTACTGTGCAGGCTGGTCTTTAAGACAGCTTATCGAGCAGGGCCTTGGCGGCATTACAGGTAAGGTTACATCTTCTCCTGCAAGCCATCTTGCAACTCTTTGCAATCAGATGGTTAACTTCCTTGGTATTATGCAGAA
>JAFUPE010000057.1 GCA_017481395.1 Ruminococcus sp.
AAAATAAAAACGGCTCCGATTGACTCGGAGCCGTATTGGCTGCGGAACTAGGATTCGAACCCAGACAAACAGAGTCAGAGTCTGCTGTGCTACCCTTACACAATTCCGCAATGGACAACGTTGATTATTATACCCCTTTTTTAAAAAAAGTCAAGAGTTTTTTGAAAATTTTTCTAAAAAAACTTATGCTTTCTGAGGTCTTATATCTCTGCCTACAAAATCAAGCTTGTCGCAAGTACCCATAACTCGACTTACAAATCGAGGCACATAAGCGTTTTGCAAGTCTTTTATAGTGAGATTTGTGTTTATTATAACCGGCTTTGAGCGTAAAATTCTGTTATTGAAAATATTGTAAATCAGTGTGTTGGTATAATTTGTAGCAAACTCGGTACCCAAGTCGTCGATAATAAGCAAATCACAATCAGAAAGAGTATCGAGAAGCTCCTGTTCTTTGTCATAATCATATGAAAAATGTGCACGCTCGAGTTTAAAAAGCACGTCAGGAGCCGACACGTAAACCACCGAAAAGCCTTTCTCAATAAGGTGATTGGCTATGCTTAAGGAAAGATGAGTTTTGCCAAGCCCCGTGGCACCGCGCATAAGAATACTGCGGCTATTTACGGTAAAGTTTTCAGCATAAGCTTTGCAGTAATTTAAAATCTGAGCCATTCTTCGGCGAGGATTAACACCATTATCATCCTCATCATCCGGATAATAAGAAAGTTCAAAACTTTCGAAGGTCGACAAACTTAAGGGCGAAAGGCTGTTGATTTCATTACAGGCACAATCCCTTAAAATATCCTTAAAGCATTGACAGGTGACAGTTTTATTATCTTTTTCGACTACTCCCCTGTCCTGACATACAGAGCAAAAAAACGCAGGTTCCAATGCATTTTTATCGTAGCCTGCAGTTGTAAGCAGGTTTTCGAGCTCTGTGCGAAGAAGTGTACTTTTATCGGCCAAAGCTTGAAGCTGTGACTTTGCATCTCCTCCAGCAAAAATCGCACGTGCCGCCTTTACAGAACAGGATGTAAGCTCCTGCTCAATTTCTTTAACGCGAGGAATTTCGGCGTAAATTCTTAGCTTTCGCTCCTCGGCATCATTGTTAGCACGGCTACGCCTTGCATCAAGTATGCCATATGCTTTTGAATAAACAGCGTCGCTGTAAGACACTTTAATCACCCTTTAATCAAAAATACTCTTTTTCTCATAGGCTTCAATATCATAAGAAACGTCTGACTCCCATTCTTCCTTGACTCTGCCTGACTTTTTCTCTGCACTTTTAGCTTTCGGCTTTTCAATTTTGGCGGTATCGGCTGTTACGTCATCGGGATTTTTCCAGCCTGCCATGTACCACTTCTTTAAAATACCGTTAATATAGTCCATATTAAGCTCGCCTTTGGTGTCAACGCATCTTTCGTAAGCAAGGCGGAGCATATCGTCAGAAAAGCTCCATGTTCCGACCCATTGATTAGCAAGAGTAAGCTGTTTCTTGGTTGGTGAGCCTACGTTCTTCATACCAAAGGTAGAGGCTACCTTATTAAAGTATGAATATGTTTCGGTAACTGTGCGGATTTTCTCCTCGGCAAGGGAAACTGTATTGATACCCTCGCTTCCCCACTCTATGCCGATTTTCTCGACAAAACGCATTGTGCCTTTATTGTTATCCACACAATACTGCAAAAGCATAATAATAACGTCCACAGGAAGACCGTCGGTGTCCATAAGCATAACCAAGGTACCTGCTTCGGCATTAGAAAGCATTCTGCCGAAAATACGCTGTGCTTCGTCCATAAGCATCATAAGCTGTGGGTCGGAGCCTAATCGCTTTATAACGTAGCCAGGCTCAGGGCGAACTGCACGGGACACAGGGCGTTTAGCTTTTTTTGCTTCCGATTGAGGCACTACGGCAGTAACCGAAAGGCTCTCGCCAGAAATTGCCTCACACTTTTGGGGCGTAATTTCTTCGCCGTTTATAGAAATCACCTTTCGCTCTGCCCAGAAAGAAAGGCAGTCCTTAACATCCTCGGGATGCATAGAAAGAGCCTCTGAAACTTGTTTGTCATCAACAGGCGTATTATTATTTTTAAGAAGA
>JAFUPE010000058.1 GCA_017481395.1 Ruminococcus sp.
ACAGATGAGGAGATAGCAAAGTTCAAAGAGGAATGTGTCAGGACCTGGGGAACAGGCAAGAGGATGTATCAGCAGTCAGCAGCATATATCCTAATGCTTAACACAGGCTTGAGGACTGGAGAATTACTCGGACTGCTTAACAGTGACATAGACTTGGAGAACAGAGTTCTGCACATCAATCAGGCTGTGAAAGAGGTTCAGAAACGAGATGGGGTAGAGTTAGAATCGGGCAGAGAGATAGAGGTGGGCAAGCCTAAGACTGCTACGAGCAAGAGAACAGTACCTCTTAACAACACCGCTGTTGAAGCCATAAAGGAGCTCAGAGCCGAGTTTTACTTCGGTGAGGACACACCTCTGGTCTGTGACAGTAAGGGCAACTACACGAAACCAAGCAACCTCAGAAAGAGGTATTACCGAATACTTGAAGCGGCTGGGATTGAACCAAAGGGTTTGCACAGCCTCAGACACACTTTCGCAACCAATTTTGTGAATGGAGTCAAACAACCTGACGGTACAATAAAGTGCCTCACACCAAGACAGGCTGGTGATCTTCTCGGACACAGTACATCACAGATAACCGAGATGTATTATGTCAAAAGAGATAACTCAAGGCTTATAGGTATAACGGATAACTTCGAGATATAAGATAAATTGACAAACAAATGTTCTGCATGGTACAATGGATTTACAGAATAAATCATTTATAGGAAGTGATGATATGAACAATTCATCTATTAGTTCGAAGAAAAATATAGTTGGTGGAATAACATTTGATGTAGTAAGTGACCCAGATGTGGAAGTTAACGAATTACTCAAGATAAATAACGAGTTTTGGAGTAGCGTTGGTAATAAAGCAATTGGTGCAACAGCTTTGCCAAGTTGGGGTGGGTTCTTTGATGAAGAATATCTCGGTTTACTAGGAGATTTATCTAATAAGAAAGTATTAGATATTTGTTGTGGCACAGGGCATTCACTTCAGTATGTACATAAAAAAGGTGCCGCAGAACTGTGGGGGATAGATATATCTCAAGAACAGATTAAATTGGCAAGGAATTGGCTTTCGGAAAAAGGTATAAATGCTGAGTTGATTTGTTCTCCTATGGAAGAAGATTGCGGAATTCCAAAGAACTATTTTGGTTTGGTGTATTCTGTTTTCGGGATTGGTTGGACATCAGATTTGAATAGGACTTTTTCTTTGATACATTCCTATTTAAAACCTGGTGGCAAGTTTATTTTTAACTGGTCACACCCTATACATAAGTGTACTAGTATCGAAAACGGAGAACTTGTGTTTAATAATTCTTATTATGATGAAGGTTGGTATAATGCACAGTTACAAGGAGAATCGGTTGTAATGTGTAATCGAATGCTAAGCACATATATAAATGCATTAGCAGAGAATGGTTTTGTTATTGAAAGGTTAATTGAAAAACCAAATGAGGAATTATTAAGTCAAGACGATAGTGTATTTGCAGAAAAAGCTAAAATCGCACCTGTGGGGTTTGTTATTGTGTGTAGTAAAAGTATGGCATAATTTTTTTAATGATGAAAGTTATGTGTTGTTTATTACATAATCAGCCTTATTGTGAGGGTCATATTCTTCGATATATTTGCGTTCGGCAGGAAAGTATCTGTTTTGATATTTGCTGATTATGTCCGATTCAGAACCGATATAGGTGTCTCGCTTTATAAGTCTTTCAAATCTAATGCATTCAGGAACATCTATGTAGATAACATAGTCAAATAAGCCTTTTAATTCTGCCCTTTGAAGAAAGATACCTTCAACAATGACGATTGTTTTGCTTTTTATTTCGAGCTTTTCTTTTTTATAGTTATCAAACTCTTTGTCATATAATTCTATATAGCTATCTAAAACTCTGTTTTGTTTAATTGGCAGTAAAATGTCTTTTGTTAAGTAGTCGTATCTCCACTGAAGATTATAATAACATTGCCACTCAGGATATTCTGCGTTGTATCTGATGTTTTGAGGAAATATAAAATCATCAATGTGCAGAATTATGTTGTTATAGCCTTTATTGGATAAAAGTTCAGATAACCTATTGGAGATGGTACTTTTGCCTGAGCCGCCAAGACCGTCAATGCCGATAATGGTAATGTCATTTCTGTTTATAAGCATGGTGATATTATGAAATATATCATTTATTATTTGCAACATATTAAGGCACTCCAAACGTAGATTTCTAGTAATTATAGTAGCATACATCTAATAAAGATGCAATGTTGCGATAAATATTATATTGTGGTAGAATATCTATAATCGCTGTTGGGGAGGTTATTAAGTGAACGAGAAAAAGTTTGATTCAAAGGGAAGTGTGTATGTGAAAGGCAGACCTGCATACCCTGAGAAGATGTTTGAATATTTGCTTGATAAAAAGGTCATAACTCCTAATACAATTGTAGCTGATGTCGGTTCAGGAACAGGTATATTTACCTCACAGATAGCACCATTGGCAAGAGAGGTTTTTGCAATAGAGCCTAATGCGGATATGCGAACAAAGGCAGAAATGTGCTTCGTTGAATATGCAAATATAACTTCTGTAAACGGTACCGCCGAAAATACAACCCTTAGTAAAAACTCGGTTGATTTGATAACAGTTGCCCAGGCTTTCCATTGGTTTGATAGAGTTTCTTTTAAGAGTGAATGTAAAAGAATACTAAATGGCACAGGAAAAGTTTTTCTTGTTTGGAATGACAGAGATACTAATGCTCAAGCTATTAAAGATAATTTTGAAGTAAACAAGAGATACTGTCCCAACTTCAAGGGCTCATCAAACGGCATTGATTTCTCTAAGGATGGATTCAAGGACTTTTTTGAAGGGGACTTTGAGCTTATGGAATTTGAGAATAACTTTGTGTATGATAAAGAAGCTTTTGTATTGCGTAATCTGTCATCGTCTTATGCACCGAAGGTGGGGGATGAATGTTACGATGATTATGTAAAAGCAATCACAGAAGTTTTTGATAAGCATAGCGTAAATGGAGTAGTGGATTATCCATACATAACTCGTTGTTACATTGGTAAAGTATAAATACATTTTTCATTTCCCTGCTAAACTCCTGCTACGGATGTGCATACAAGCAGTAGGTAGTGCTTATGTTTAAATATATAGGCGCGGTAGGGGACAAAACCGAATAGAAACAACGAAAGCCGTTTTAACGAGAGTTAAAGCGGCTTTTGGCGTAAAAGAAACAGGACACCACGAAATGTGATGTCCTGTATTTTGGCAGGGGCAGAAGGACTTGAACCCTCGGCACGCGGTTTTGGAGACCGCTGCTCTACCAACTGAGCTATACCCCTATATGTAAATTATCGGAACAAGAAATATTTTAGCACGAAGTGGAGGCGTTGTCAAGGGTTTTATTGTTCTGCAGATAATATTTTATTTTAAGGTGAATATTGCGAATATATTATTTTACATTGAAGCCATTATAAGATTCGGTAAGGAGGCGTATAATTTCGTCTTGCGATGGAACAGCACTTTTACTTAATTTTTGCCATTTGAAAGTTACGGTGTGCTTTTCGTAGCCTTGGAGGTAGGTTTCTACATAGGAATCAAACTCTTCTTCAGTAAGGGTGTTGCCCATTGAGTCTTCGTAAGTATAGGTACGGATTGTAGTGTCTTCGGGATTTTCGGCGATTGAAGTGCATGTGGCAAGGGGAGTGAAGTTTGCGGTACGGTCTTTGTAGGTAAGAATGCCTATGGTATGGGTGCTATAATCGCCTGACACACGGATTGTATTTGTAAAAGAGTAGAATCGCTCGCCGGTTTCGGGGTTTATATAGCAATCTGTGCTATCTACAATTATTTCGGGCTCGCCGGTAGGGTTCATTTTATTTTGCGAGGAAAGAACCGATTCGTAGTCGGCTAAAACTTCTGCCCAGATTGAGTTGGTATCTACTCCTGAACCGATAGTAGAGGCGGAAATGACTTCGATTCTGCCGTTGTTGTCTAAATCTGTTACGCAAAAGCTCTGCTGCCGATTTGTATTGCTTTGGATTTCAGAAGAGTTCAGCCAAAAGGTTTGATTTGTTGACATAAGGTTTATCTGGCTTTCAATGGAGGTTAATTCTCCTTCGGTTAGTGCAGGTGTCAGCGTAAACCCATTATAAGATTCGGTAAGGAGGGCAATAAGCTCGTCTTTTGGCAAATCGGTGGCGAGAGCGTCGGAGTCTGTGCGTAAGTCCTGCCACATTATAGCAGCATCGAATTTTTCATAGCCTTTAAATTTGTTTTCGGCGAAGCTTGAAAACTCTTCTTTTGTAAGAATTTTGCCGTCTCGTGTTTGGATTGTTTCTGTAATATCATAGTTGCCGGTCTCATCGGTGGTGGCGGCACTGATAGACCAGAATGCAAGCAATTCTTCGGTTACGGTTTTGTTTTTAAATGTCAGGCACATTTTATAGTTGCATGTGTAGGCGGCGGTGTCTTTATGATGGTCTCCAAAACGGTAAAATCTTTCATTTGTATCAGGGTTTATAAAGCATTCGGCTTTACTGCTTATTATATCTGCCTGTAAAAACTCCTTGAAATCATCGGTTTTATGCTCCCATTTTGTGAGAGAGGTAAAGGTTTCGTCTACCTCATAATAGGTGCTTTCGGAGTAAAGACCTGTACCGCGGCAAACGGTGGTGATTACCTCAAGCCTTGAGTTGTTGTCTAAGTCTGTGACGGCGAATTTGAAGCGGTCTCCGGGGTAAATGTCAAAGGGCTCCCATATATGGGCGTTTTCGGCAATCAGATTTATTTGTGAATCAATGCTTTCTTTGTTTATTGGTGAAACGCCCGCTTTGCACGCGGTTAGAGAAGTTAATAAAACTACTATGATTAATGTTAATGCCAATAATTTTTTGTTCATACAAATCACTCCTCAAAAATATTATCCTTTAAAAAACTTAGGTTGTAAATATGGGATAATGAATGAACTTTTTGAGGGGGATTTGTACAAAGTGACTAACGCGATAAACTAAAGCTAAAATCCGATTTTTGAGAGTGGTTCTTTAGGTTGAGGCGGTATTAGGGTTTCGGTGATGGTGTTATCGCTTTGGAGGGGGTGGCTTTCTGAATTGGTTGATTCTTTTTCAGGTTTAGGGGGAAGAATTAGGGCAATTACGCTTGAGTGAGTTGTAAACATTACCTGAGCGAAGGCTTCGTTTTCGATTTTATCCCAGATTCTGCCTGCACTTTGAGTGCCGCCGTAGACAGTGTTGACAGAATTAGCTACGTTGCCGATTTTATCGATGAAGGGAAGATATACGCCGATAGCCTCATTGTCGTAGGGGTTGTCAGGTTCTTTTATAAGCTTTACCGTTCTGCCGATTTCGAATGGCTTTTTGCCGAAGTAGTGATTAATGCCTGTGATGGTGATGAATGTGTTTTCCATAATGTTACCTCCTTTTGTTTCTGACTTAAGTATACCAAATAGGGTGTCCTAAAAAACTCTCTGTGTTTTTTTGCGTGCATAGCTTACCTGAAGTCAAACTACCATCCTGCGGTTAACGGACAGTTGACAAGGGGTGAGGGGTTGGGGTATATTTAGAGTATAAAATTTCGGAGGTTTATTATGAAATTTATTTCATGGAACGTTAACGGACTGAGAGCCTGTGTCACAAAAGGCTTTGAGGATATATTCAAAAATTTTGATGCTGATGCTTTTTGCTTGCAGGAAACAAAGCTTCAGGAGGGTCAGATTGACTTTGCACCAGAGGGGTATTTCGGCTACTGGAATTATGCCGAGAAAAAGGGTTATTCGGGTACCGCGATTTTTACAAAGCATGAGCCTTTGAGTGTGGCGTACGGAATAGGTGTTGAGGAGCACGACCACGAGGGCAGGGTTATTACCCTCGAGTTTGAAAATTACTATTTGATTACTGTATATACCCCTAATTCTCAGGACGGCTTAAAGAGGCTTGAGTACCGTATGAAATGGGAGACCGACTTCTTCAATTACCTTAAAGGCTTAGAAGAGAAAAAGCCTGTTATTTTCTGCGGTGACCTTAATGTTGCCCATAAAGAAATCGACCTTAAAAACCCTAAGACAAACCGCAAGAACGCAGGCTTTACCGATGAGGAAAGAGCCTGTATGACAAAGCTTTTGGAGAATGGATTTACCGATACTTTTCGACTTAAGTACCCCGATTTGACGGAGGCTTACTCTTGGTGGAGCTACCGCTTTAATGCGAGGGCAAAGAACGCAGGCTGGCGTATTGACTATTTCATTGTCAGCGAATGCCTTAACGATAAGGTGGTCGATGCAAAAATTCACCCTGATGTTTTCGGTTCGGACCATTGTCCCGTGGAGCTTTTAATTGAACTATAAAAACTAAACGCTGGCTGCTTTGCTTGCAGTCAGCGTTTTTTGCTTATTAGGGTTTAGTTTTTAATGAGCTTTGCACTTAAGGTTCCATTTGAGAGAGTGTAGCTATGATTATCGTTTGCTCTTTCAGCACTTGTAACCTCAGTTGGGGTGTAGCAAAGCTGTAGAGTTTTGGTCTCGGTTGAGTCATCGGTTTTAGTTATGGTAATATCAATGGTTATTTCATCAATAATTCGTTTAAAAATCTGGTTTTGGTAGTTATAAAAGCCTATCATATCGTCGATATAGATGTACTCCCTGAGTTTTTCAATTTCTTCTTCGGTAGCAAGGGGGACACAGTCATATTTATAACCTGCAGCAATAGCATTGTATTCCGGTCTGGCTTCGAAAATATTATTCTCAAGAACTACCACATCAGTTACTTTTACTATCTCGCCGGTATCCGCAATAGCAGAATAATGCTCAGGACTTCCCGAAAAAAAGTTATCTTTTGGGACAGCAAAATTGAAACTGAAAATTGTGTCCTTCTGGTCATCATATTTTATCTTGATTATGGAGTCATCTTCGCCAAAAGAATTAGTTATACCTAAACTGGAACGGTCTGTGCCAAGGTTTTTTCTGATTACCGCGGTCAGAGAGCCTTTGTTGATTTTATAAGTAATATATTTAATGTTTTCGCCTTTGACAGTAAGGTCAAGTTTTTTCTCAAAAGAATGGAACAGATATCTTCTGGTTATGTCGGTAGGCTCGGCATTTTCATCTAAAATCTGATTAAAATCGAATTTAATGTAGTTGGGGTCATTACTATTAAGGTCTACATAATATTTACTTGAAAGCTCCTCTGCTCCGGCGTAAATTACAAAGCCTTGCTCTTTTGTACCAAAAAGGCTCGGTGCAAAGCAGATTCCTGCTAATAGAACAAGCACAATTGCCGCCGCGGCGATGCGTGGAATAAATGCGTATGGGTTGCGTTTGGGTTTAGTGGTTGCCTTTGCGATTATTTGCGACGAATGAGCTGAACAGTTTATGTTACTAAGCTCTTTGTTTAAATCATCTTTGAAGCTAATCATAAATAATATCCTCCTTTAGTGTGTCTTTCAAGATTTCCTTGGCTTTAAGCAATCGGTAGTTTACTGTGGTTTCGGGTACCTTTACGATTTTAGCGATATCCTTTATGGATAAGTCCCGATAGTATTTAAGAAGTATTACAGTCCTCAAATCTATGGGCAGACTCCGAATAGCGGTGCCGAGTGTTATTGAGGTATCATTATCGGTGGTAGGGGTAGCTGTGATTTCCCGAGCCTCGTCTAAAGACATATTTTTGCCGAAAGATTTTTGCCTCATTATGTTTTTGCAGGTGTTGATTGCTATTGCTGTGAGCCAAGTATTTATGTTGGATTTTCGGTTGAAAGTGTTAAGCTTTCGGTAGGCTTTGATAAAGGTTTCCTGAGTTGCGTCCTCTGCAAGAGAAAGGTCTTTGAGGTACATATAGCAAAGCCTTACAATGCTTTGGGCGTTTTCATTGTATATACTTTCAAAATACTGATTTTTATTGTTTGTCGACAAAGCTTAAAACCTCCTTTCACCTAATTAGACACACGAGGGATACGTTTTCATAGTTGAATATATAGAAATTTTGTGAAAATAAAAGCACCGATTCTACTCGGTGCTTTTATGTGATAAAGATTAAACTGTATATTTGTTTTTGTATTCCTCGAAGTAAGTGTTAAAGAGCATGCTCTTGTGCTCTTTGAGGGTGCTTAAGTATGCGTGAGCCTCGAACTCGTCCATGTCAAGCTCGATAAGAGCAACGGCGATGTTTGAGCAGTGGTCAGCAATTCTTTCGCAGTTTGTAATGTAGTCGGAAAATACAAAGCCATGGGTAAGCGTACAATTGCCGTTCTGAACTCGGTTGATGTGCCTGAGCTTCAGCTCATCGCAAAGCATATCAATTGTTTCCTCCAAGGGCTCAACGCGGTGTGCGAGGTCGTTGTCGTTGTCAATAAATGCCTTGACTGAAATGTCAACAATTTCAGCAACGGCGGCTGAAAGCTGAGCAAGTTCTGCCTGTGCGGCGTGGGAGAAGGAAATCTGCTTTTCGTTAATTTCCTTGGCGGCATCGGCAATTGTAAGTGCGTGGTCAGAAATTCTTTCGAAGTCGCCGATTGTATGCAAGAACTTTGAAACCTCGCGGCTCTGAGCTTTGTTGAGCTCTTTACCTGTAATCTTTACAAGATAAGTGCCCAGCTTGTCCTCGTATTTATCAATTTCGCCTTCGTCTGCTACAACCTTTTCGTAAGCTTCTTCGGAGTAGTTTGTCATAAGTCCGAAAGCTTCGATAAGGTTCTGGTGAGACTGCTCAGCCATAGAGCAAAGCACAGCACGGCTTTGTTCAATAGCAAGACCGGGATGAGTAAGGAAACGTTCTTCCAAACGGTCAAGCTCACCGGCTTTTTTGTCGGTTTTCTTGTCTCGGATAAGAGCACAGACAAGCTTGTCAAACTGTTTTACAAAGGGAAGAAGCAAGAGCGTTGCGGCTACATTGAAAACAGTGTTTATCATTGCAATGCTGAAAGCATCGGCGGGTATTTCCATAAAGCCGAAATTCAGGAATAAATCAAGCACATAGAAAATAGGGGTAAGGATAATTGCACCTACGGAGTTAAAAATAAGGTAAATAATAGATGCACGCTTACCGTTTGTTGTAGCACCGATTGCAGAAAGCAAAACAGGCATTGAAGCACCGATACACATACCTATAATAAGGTAAATGGCGGCGTCGTTGTTAACAAGACCTGTAACAGCTAAGGACTGTAAAATACCGATAGAAGCAGATGCACTCTGTAAAATTGCAGTGATAACAGTACCGACCAAAATACCTAAGAAGGGGTTGGACATTGTGGTCATCATATCCGCAAAAACAGGGCTGTCTTCTAAAAAGCCCATTGCACCACTCATCATTTTCATACCACTCATAAGTACGGCGAAGCCTAAAAGGATACCGCCTGTGTGCTTATATGTGTTTTTCTTGGCAAACATCATAAATAACGTGCCGATAAGAGCAAATATTGCAGAAATAAAGGTGGTGGACAGGAATTGTGTCCAGAA
Organism: Ruminococcus sp.; assembly: GCA_017481395.1. Next base: position 9,445 of record JAFUPE010000058.1, read on the forward strand.
AGCATCGCCCTGACCCTCAACAGCCGAAAGGCTTAAAATCCAGCCTGTGGCAGTGGTACCGATGTTGGCACCCATAATAATACCGATAGCCTGAGCAATGGTCATCATGCCCGAGTTAACAAAACCTACAACCATACATGAGGTAGCAGACGAGGACTGAATAACAGCAGTAACGCCTGTACCCAGCAAAACTCCTCGGGTAGGTGTAGAGGAAAGCTTCCACAGAATTGTTTCGAGCTTACTGCCTGCGACCTTTTTAAGTCCGTCGCCCATAGCGTTCATACCGAAAAGGAACATTGCAAGTCCCGTAATCAGCTGAAAAACAGGGGTGATACTCATAGTAAAAAGCACTCCTTTTTTAGTTTGGGTGAGTTTTTAAAATTTTACATCGAATTTACTATACCAAAGAAATGTTAAATTTCAATGTAGTTTTGTTAAATCTATGTAAAATTTCTATAAGTTCAAAAAATTTGACAAAGTATATTAATGTTTGTCGTTTTTTGTTATGAGTTTTTTGCTTTTCGGATTGCCTGTGCAATGCCCGAGGCGATAATAGAGCCTGCTTTGTAGAATAAATCTGCAATAAATGATATGAAGTAGGCAACAGTTACTGCTAAAAGTACACAGGGAATGTACCACACAAGCCTGTCTTCCATAACCGGAATCTTGACGTTAAGTACCTTGCTGTACATATATTGGTCAAGCATCCAGCTTGCAAGATAAGCACCGAAGGAAAGGTCCGAAAGCTTTGCAAGTGCTTTGCTTACAAAATTCGGAACAGCCTTGAAGTTTATGGAGTTAACAAAGATAAACAGTGCAACGCCCATAAAGTAAAGCCCCCAGCTGTTATATCCAAGCCAGCCGTGCACACTTGCCTTGCCGCCGTAGCAGCGAAGTACTGTGTAGGTGCCGAAAACCGCCCAGGTTCCAAGGAAAATAAGGAAAGCAAAAATGGGTTTAAGCTTAAAGTCCGCTTTGTTTTTAGCAAGATAAGCACCTGTAAAGTAGTACGCTAAGGGGTAAACGCCTGCCCACCAGTTGGGGAAAATAGACCAGTATTCGTCAGATGTACAGGCCATTATATTTTCCGCATCAAACTGATAGTAATTGAAGAAGGAAGGAGCAATCATAAGAATAAACATGGTAATAACAAGTGCTCGTTCCTGCTTTTTGCTTTTAAGGTTAAGCCAGATAAGGTTAAGGAAGGGGATAAGCATAAAAAGTCCGATATACATCTCGACATACCACGAATAATGGGTAAACGAGGTGTAGTTATGTACGTATTCCTTAACGCCGTATTCCCAGCCCAGAGCATTTACTATGTAAATAAGGTCAAAGGTCATTATTATAAGGAAAGGCACAATTACCTTCAGAATCTTAAGATAGTATTTCTTATTAGGCTCAAAAGCCTTGTTGCCCTGCAGATAACCTGTAAGAAGCAGAAAAAGCGGAATACAAAGCAAAAAGAGATTACGCATAAATGTCATAACGACCATTCTGGGGTTATCCACAGTTTGGCTGTAAAAGCCGTTGTGCAGGAAAAAGTGCACACTTGGTACAAAAAACAGAGCAATAATCCTGATTATGTCCATGTTTACGTTTCTTTTAGGCACAGCCTTAACCTGTGCTGTCGGAGATTTTACATTTCTCATATCAATACCTCTTTTTTAAAATAGAACTCTGATGGTGGTGCCAACGCCCATTTCGCTTTCTACAGAAAGTGAAGCATTGTGAAACATTGCACCATGCTTAACAATTGAAAGACCTAAGCCTGTGCCGCCAATATCTTTGGAATGGCTTTTGTCCACCCTGTAAAAACGTTCAAAAATATGCTCGGTATCTTCTTTTGGGATACCTATGCCTGTGTCCGAAACGCTGAGCTCGATGCCGTCGAGGCACTGCTTGACGCTTACGTCTACTTTGCCGCCTTTTTTGTTGTATTTAATGGCGTTTTTTACAAGGTTGTGGATAATTTCCTCCACAATAAGCTCGGCTCCGTTTATTTCAACGTCATCGCCGAAAAGATTTATTTTTACCTCTTGCTTATTAGCCAAGGCTTCCAGTCCCGAAATTACTGTCTGGCAAAGGTTTAAGAGGTTTATGGGCTCGATTTTTACGTGAACTTCCTTTTCGTCAAACTGGCTGAGCTTTATTATGTCGCCCACAAGATTTATCATACGCTGGCTTTCATCGTAGATTTTGCCTGCAAAGCGGCTGATGTTTTCTCCCTCTACCATGCCGTCGCGGATAAGCTCGGCATAACCCGAAACCGAGGTTAATGGAGTTTTAAGCTCGTGAGAAACATTAGCCGTGAAGTGCCGCCTTAAGCTGTCTTGCGATTCGTGATTTGCTGTAATGGATTGGAAACGTTTTTCCATTTCCTTATTCTGATTATCTATCCTTTGACAAAGGGGAGCAAATTCCTTGGGAAGCTTTGCTTTGTCGGGTGCGTCAAAGTCTATGCCGTTTACAGGTGTGCTGATTTTTTTGCTCAGGCTTATGGCAGATAAAACAGATATACCTGCAAGCAAAGCGGCAAATATAAAGAATCCCACCACCGCCCACAAAGCGGCATCTGCCCAAGGGGTTTCGGCAAAGTCAGAGTATATTACGGTAAAGCCTATGGCAATTCCTAAAAACAAAGCAAACAGCGAAACGGAGAAAACCATTAGAAAAATTTGTTTTTTCATATTTAATCTCCTATCTTGTAACCGATGCCGCGTACGGTGCTTATCTGGTCGCCGCCTTTGCCCAATTTATGGCGAAGTGTACGGATGTGTACGTCTACTGTACGGCTTTCGCCATCGAAGGAGTAGCCCCATACCTTATTAAGAATCTGGTCGCGGCTAAGTACAATGCCCTTGTTTTCTAAAAGATAGCAAAGCATATCGAATTCCTTAAGTGTAAGCACAACTGCTTCGCCGTCTACCTTTACAATATGCTTTTTAGGGCAAACGTAAAGTGCACCTATGGTATATTCGGAGGGCGACGAGTCGCGTTCTACTCGTCTTAAAACCGCCTTGACTCTTGCCACCAGTTCCATCATGCCGAAGGGCTTTGGTACATAGTCGTCAGCACCCAAGTCAAAGCCTCGTACCTTGTCGTACTCGTCGGCTTTGGCGGTTAAGATGATTACAGGCACAAAGTCGGTGTCAGGGTTGCTTCTCAGCTTTTTAAGAATGCTTAGGCCGTCCTCCTCGGGAAGCATTATGTCAAGAAGTATAAGGGAAGGGGTTTCTTTTTTTACGGCGTCCCAAAAATCAGAGGGCTTGGAAAAGCCTACCGCTTCAAACCCTGTAGAGTTAAGGGTATACACCACTAATTCTCTTATATTACTGTCGTCTTCTACAAAATATATCATCGCTTATCCTCCTCGGAAAAAAGGATTATATTTAAAAATATCATATCATATAAGTCTGAAAAAATAAAGTAAAATATAAATGAGCGTAAAATTTCAAAATAAACCTAATTAAATTTGTTGATTTTCGCCTTTGAAAGTTTTCTTTAAAATCACTATAATATTGTTTATAACATTATTATCTTGGAGTGAGACCTTTGAAGATTGCAGAAAAATATTCTCACAATATTGGTGATACAGTTGTGTATCGCAAGCAGGGAATATATAAAATATCAGACATAAAAGAGCAGAAAATCGGTACGTTAAAGAAGGATTATTACGTTTTAAGCTCTGTTTACGACAAAAATTCCACAGTGTATGTGCCGGTGGATTCTGAGACTCTTGTTGCACAGATGGAGCACGTGCTTTCAAAGGAAGAAATCCATGCTATTATTGACAAAAGCGAAGAAAACGATGTTCATTGGATTGATAATACTACAGAACGTGCCATATATCTTGATGAAATCGTGAAAAGCGGCGACCTTGCCAAAATACTTGCTGTGCTTAAGATGTTTATTTTAAGAAAAGAGAGCAAGGATATAAAACCGCTGAGAACCTTTGCAAGAGATGAAAAGATTTTTGCCGCCGCACAAAAAGCTGTTACCGAGGCATTTGCTTATCCCTTAGGTCTTGAAAAGGCTCAGGTCATACCTTACATAACCGAAAGAGTTAAGTCTAATAATGCATAGTCAAAAATCGTCTTTGCTAAAGCAAAGGCGATTTTTTGTGTTATTTTACACAAAACTATCTTTAATACTTGCTAATTTTTTATGCTTATGTTAATATAAATTTGGCATATACTTATGGCAAATTTTATTTATGAAAGGAATTGAACCACATGAAAACGAAGAAATTTTCTCTCCGTATTCTGAGCCTTGTGCTGAGCTTACTATTGCTCGTTACGGCTGTGCCTCTTGCAGGTGTTATTTCCGTATCGGCAAACAGCTTAAGTGCAGGACTTTACCTAAGAGGTAACATGAACGGTTGGAACTGCTACGACCAGTATAAATTCGTAGACAGCGGCAACGGCATTTACACTCTTGTTTTAGACATGACAGGCGGTAATTACGAGTTTAAGATTGCTACCCCTAACTGGAGCACATCTATCGGTAACCCCAGCAATGATGATGACAATGCTCATCTGGTTATCGAGTCTGACTCTATCATCAAGTTTACTGCCGACACAAAGACTCGTAACTACACAGCAGAGTCTATGAACACAAAGTCCGACTTTACATTAAATGCCACAAAGGCTACTACTATTGAGGCAGAAAAGTTTACGTTTGCTCTTGGTGCAGTCAGCGTGCTTTCTGATTCTAAAACCTCAGGCGGCAAGTATGTTGGCGACTTTAACGCAGGCGACAGCCTTAACTTTGGCGTAACGGTTTCCGGCAAAGAGGCTGTTACCTACAGATTTGAAGTTAACGTAGCTTCGGATAAGATAACAGACAATAACGTTGTAATGTCGGAAAACAAAACCTGCACCTACGATTTTGTTGTTAATGATGAGGCTACTGATGCTTTCTTTGTATCAAAGGGCGGCTGGCAGGCTTACAATACTATGGTGTTTACCAAGACCCTTAAGCCAGGTTATAACAGAATTTCTATCTATAATACAAGCGGTACATTTAACGTGGACAGTATTAAGGTGGAGCCTGTGACTGATTATGCTGAAAAAATCAGCAGTACAGCCTCTACAACCATTGATATTAACGGTTATGATTCTATCTCAAGCACAGATTCAATAAGTGCAAACATCTACCGTGATATTGACAAGGGCGAATATGTTTCTTATTTTGTAGACCCTGAGGTAAGCGGTGTATATACAGTTACCTTTAATGAGCCTACTACCTCAACTTTTATGGTTGGTACAGAACGCGACGGTTATACTGAAATAAGTGCTGAAAATAATACCGCTACTCTTGTAATTGACGGAATTACAGAAGTGAAAGTATTGATATCCGGTGAACGTGGCGTTTATATTACTGACATCACTTTTGATTATATCGAGAATATAGAGCTTATGGGTTACAACTTCTCAGAAGAGGGTTATGCGGGCGTTCGTTTTGCAAAGACCTTTGCTATTAATAAGGTTATTTTAACCGCTAACAACGCCACAAAAGCAGGTAAGCTTATTTTCTCTGACGGTACTTATGTATCAGTCGAAGCAATTAAAGAGGGCGAGGACAAGTTTATTACACTTCCCTCGGTTAAAAACGCAACATGGGTTAAGTTTGAGGCAGAAGGTGCTGAAGAAGCTGATATTCAGGTTCAGGGTGTTAAGGACAGCACATCAGCAACCGATATATCACTTCAGGGCTACGTAAGTTCTCCCAAGGGTTGGGTAGAAACCACAGACGTTGCTTACACAGACTTAACAGCAACCGAAGGCAAGGTAGGCTTTGGTTTTGATAAAGAAGCTACAGTTAATAAGGTTGTGTTTGTAGGACTTTCAGGTGCAGAGGCTACTCCCACACCTACAAATCCTGTTACAGAGCCTTCTACTTCTCCCACAACTACAGCTACACAGCCTACACAGGTTACTGACCCCACAACTCAGCCTACAGAAACCTCAATCTCCACTACAGCAACTGTTGTGGAGGAGTTATACCTCTTAGGTGATGCTGATTCTGACGGTAAGGTAAACGTTAAGGATGCTACTATTATTCAGAAGCACGCCGCAAAGCTCCTTACTCTTATTGGTGATGCAACCTTCTGTGCAGATGTAAATTCTGACACAAAGATTAACGTTAAGGATGCAACTGCTATTCAGAAGTATGTTGCTAAAATAGAAATCGAAGAACCCATCGGACAGATGGTTGCTGTCAATACAGATGTTGAGCCTATTCTCGCAGAGGTTGGTGCAAACGAAGCTGTTGACGCAGAAACAGACGTTGAAGTAGCAACCGTTAAGGCAACTCTTATAACTGCCGACAACAAGAAGCATGAGCTTGAAGGCAAGGTAGTAGGCGGCGATGTAGTGTTTGAGCTCTCCGACGTTTATTCCTTTGGCTTCTACTTCGATTTTGGTACAGAGATTACTCTTAACGCAATTCAGGTTTACGGCGATACAGAGTATAAGGGCGGCAGTGTTAACGTTAGCAACGCTCAGGATTACACCCTCTTCGCAAACGGTCTTACTGAGGACGACTCTCGTGTAATTGCAAACACAGGTTATCATATTCTTACTTCCGAGACAGGCTCCGACAGAGAGTGGAACTATGACTCCAATATCGTTGGCGAGGCACCGTATTTCTATGCTCCCAATACACCTCTTGCAGAGGCGGCATATAACCTGACTATGGAAGAGATTTTCAAGAGCATTAACTACGATGAAACCTTCGGCGACGTATTCTACACAGGTACAAACTGGCACAAGGTTTGGACTCGTGACACCGCTATTTCCATGCAGTACATTCTTTCATGGTTGTTCCCCGAAATATCTACAAACTGTGCCGAGGCAAAGGTTGTAGGCAAGGACGGCAACCTTACATTCGAAGAAGACACAGGTACAGGCGGCTCTTACCCCGTTTCTACCGACAGAATTATTATGATGCTTGCTGTTTGGGAGACATACCTTGCAGACGGCAACGAGGAAACTCTTGAGTATTTCTACGAAGTAGCTTCCAATACAATTATGCAGGACTACGAGGTAGTTTATGATGCTGAGGCAGGTCTCTTCAGAGGCGAAACCTGCGGTTTAGACCACAGAGACAAAACCTACAATGACTGGACAGGCGAGGACGACGAAAACGGTATCGTAACAATCGCAGAAGGCAAGGCGGCTTCTACAAATATTATCTTCTGTCAGGTTATGAAGATTCTCTCCGAGGCTGCAGAGATTTTAGGCAAGGGCGAAACCGAAGCAAAGGCTTGGGTAGATTTAGCTGCTGACCTTGAAAAGGCAATTGCAGACAGACTATGGCTTGAAGATTTAGGTACATACACATCTTGGGAGTATCCCGATTGGATGGGTTCACCCCTTGCTTACAAGCAGGATGTTCTCGGTAACGGCTACGCAGTATGGTACAACATCGGCGGTCAGGAAAAGGCTGACTCCATTATGGATAATTACACTCTCGTACCCTTCGGTGCAAACACAGTTTATCCCCAGAAGAACGCAGAGCGTTGGACAGATTATAAATACCATGATTCAGGCGTATGGCCCGGTTGGGAAGCAATCCTTATGATTGGTGCCGTAAATAACGAAAACGAAAACAACCTTCTTGCAGAGGAAATCTGGAATTCCTGTATCCGCGGTGCGGTTGCTTGCCTTACAAATTACGAGGTTATCGACTACGAAACAGGCGAAGGCTTACACTCTACTCAGCAGCTTTGGTCTGTCGCCGCAACGATGGCAGGTTACTACAGAGTTCTTTACGGTATGGAATATACCACAGACGGCATTACATTTGACCCCTATGTTCCCGACTGGATGGAAGGTCCCTTCTATGTAGAAAACTACAAGTACAGAAATGCTAACCTCAGCCTCACACTTAACGGTAAGGGCGACACAGTTGAAGCTATCTACGTTAACGGCGAAAAGGTAGAGGATGCAGAAAATTACGTATTTCCCGTTGACGCAAAAGAGGGCGACTACAACATTACAATCAACGTAACCGACAGCGGTGCAGAGGATACAGTAAACCTTAAGGCTCAGAATACAGCAAAGGCTCCCAATGCACCTAAAGCTACACTCAGCGGTACAACTCTTAAGTGGAATACAGTAGCAAACTGTACATACAAGGTATGGAACGGTTCTGAATATAAGGACGTTACAGGTACAACCTACACAATTGACGACACAGCTTACGGATGCTACAGTGTAGTTGCAGTTGATAAGACAACAGGTCTTTGGTCTGAGCTTTCAAAGCCCATCACCTATAGTCCTGCAGGTTCTAACGTAACAGTTAACGTAGGCGATGCTTACAATACAGCTACCTTTACAGTAAATATTCCTGTTGACGGCGAATATCAGCTCTCAGCAATTCACACAAATCAGGGTGATCCCACTGCCGGTATTACTGCCGCAATCCGTTCTGTATATGTTGACGGCGAGGATGTAGGCTCGTTGGTATTCCCTGCAATGAGCTTTGGTCACCAGCTCAGCTCTCACTTAAGACTTACTCTTACAGCAGGTACCCATGAGGTTACCGTTAAGTATGCTACCGATAACTGGTATGACAGAAATATGTCAAACGCACACGGTCAGAGCAATAACAACGTAACATATCATATGTTCCAGTTCACATTGGTTGACGGCGACTTTACACAGATAGAGCCTCCTGCAAAGAAGACAATCTACTTCTCCAACAATAAAAACTGGAGCAAGGTTAATATCTTCTTCTGGGGCGGAAGCGACTCTACAAGCTGGCCCGGTACAGCTATGGAATATGTAGGCGAGAACGAAAACGGTGAAAAGGTTTACAAGTTCGAGCTTGACCCCTCTACTCCTAACATTATCTTCAACAACGGCAGTGAACAGACCGTTGATATTAATAAAGATGTTGAAGACGGCAAGGGCTTCTATCTTGTTGAGAAAGACAGCGAGGGCAAGTGGACAGTAGGCACCTATGACTATGTGACTCCCTAAGACTTTTATAGCTTAATATTCAATTTGCACTTTACCGCCTGTGAAATTTCACAGGCGGTAATTTTCTGTCATCCATTGACAAAATCTTCGGTATACTGTAAAATTTTATTCCCGATATTATTAATTCAGGAGGGACTAAAATGCGTAATATAAGGCGTTTTGTCTGTCTCATTATTTCTATACTTTGTATTCTTACTGCTTGTCTTGGCGTGGGTGCTGTAGGCAATACTTATTATATAGAAGAGCTTATGATGTCCATAGACATCCCCGAGTATATGAGCGTTTCTACAAGAAGCACCAACCCTAAGATGACCGAGGGGATATATCTTGAGGCTTTAAGCTCATCCCCTGACCTTGACATAAGAGTTATTATGAAGCAGGATGAAAAGACCGAGGAATTTTATAATCTCTCTCTTTTGTCTTCATCAGCACTTGAGGAGTATAAAAACGCCATTTTATCGAATTCCGAGTATTCGGATTGCACCGAGGGTGAGTATGGCGGTGTGCTTTTCCTTGATTTTACTACCTACGATTCGGTGGGGGACATTACCGTTTACGGCAGACAGAGCGTTACGATTGTTAACGGTATGAGCATTGTTGTAATGTCTACCTCCGAGGGTGACGCCTTAAGCTCCGAGGAAATTGCACTTATAAGAGAAGTGGTATCAAGCATTAAGTTTGACAAAATTTTAAGCAACGCACCTAAAATCGGCTTCTGGAAGATTTTCATTCCCGTTATTATTGTTCTGGCGGTGCTGGTGGTTGGATTCTTTGTTTTCTCGTATTTTATGAGCAAGAAAAGCATTGAAGAGAAAAAACGCCGTAAAAAGGAAATGGAGCGAAAGGCAGACTACGACGTCTTGACACGAGCCGAGAATAAAGCCCGCAAGCCGCAGAATCCAGAGGGCTTGGGCGGCTATAAAACCAGCGATGCATTTTTTGAGGATGCCTTCGGCACAGATAATGCTGAGTCTGCTAAAGCTGATATTACTCAGAAATCCGAGGCTTCGCCTAATACAATGGTTAATGAAAGCAAGCGTGCGGTGAAAAGCACAGGTTATTTCTTTAAAAACCTTAAACGCGAGTTAAGCAAAAACAAGAAAAATAAGAAAAAAGTGAATAAATCCTCGAAAGCTAAAAACAAAAGACCGCAGGATTTCGATATTTTTAACGATAAAATATAATTTTTGCAAAAAGCTGTCCTAAATTTTGCGGACAGCTTTGCTTTTTCTTGACTTATAGGTGTCAAAGTAATATAATAACTTACATTAGGTTAATATTTTAACAATAAGGCTAATAATAATGTTTTATAAATATTTTTACATATTTAATCTTGCGTGAAAGGGAGTTTTAAAAATGGCAAGAGTTTATAATTTTTCTGCAGGTCCTTCCGTACTGCCCGAGGCAGTTTTAAAGAAGGCAGCTGACGAGATGATGGATTACCAGGGCAGCGGTCAGTCCGTAATGGAAATGTCCCATCGCTCTAAGGTATATGACGCAATCATCAAAGAGGCAGAGGCACTTTTAAGAGAGGTAATGAATATTCCCGACAACTACAAGGTTCTTTTCCTTCAGGGCGGTGCATCCTCTCAGTTTGCAATGATTCCTTTAAATCTTATGAACAAGTCCGGCAAGGCTGACTATGTTATCACAGGTCAGTGGGCTAAGAAAGCTTACAAAGAGGGTTCTC
>JAFUPE010000059.1 GCA_017481395.1 Ruminococcus sp.
CAGAATTAGAAGCTTCTCTTGACGTTAAAGAGAAGCTTTTGTTTATATTTGCTTTTGTATTATGGAATTTACCTAAAAATAAAACCCTCAATATATAAATGTTCTACGAGTGATTTAGCGAAAGTTGCTGAATTTTAAAAAGTTATTTGTTATAATTAACCTATTAAGATTTTATTAATAAATGAGGGATATTTATGGGTATGGTAAAAAAATACGTTGCCGACCTTAAAACGGAGTTTAAGGGTTACAATGTACAGAAATTTACAAAAGACCTTACCGCAGGTCTTACTGTTTGTGCTGTAGCGTTGCCTCTTGCCTTGGCTTTTGGTGTATCGGGCGGTGCAACTGCGGCGGCAGGTATGGTTACTGCTATTGTAGCAGGTATTGTTATAGGTATGCTGTCGGGTGCATCTTATCAGATTTCAGGCCCTACAGGTGCTATGAGTGCGGTGCTTATTTCCATTGTTATGACTTACGAGCTTAAGGGCGTTTTTATTGCTTGCTTTTTAGCAGGTGTAATAATGCTTTTGTGCGGTATTTTTAAACTTGGCAGATTAATTAGCTTTATTCCGTCGTCGGTTATTATGGGCTTTACCTCGGGTATCGCCATTACCATTGCTATGGGTCAGGTGGATAACTTCTTTGGTACAGTAAGCGAGGGTACAGGTATTATCGAGAAAGTCGGCTCGTATTTTAAGCTTGGCTTTACCCCTGACCTTACCACCACCTTAATTGCGGTGGGAGCTATGGCGGTTATGATAATATGGCCCAAAAAATGGGGCATGAGGGTGCCTGCGTCTTTGGTTTCCATAGTGCTTGCAACTGTGGTACAGATTATCTTCGGCTTTGACGTTGCTATGGTTGGCGATATTCCAAAGACACTTTTTCTTTCCGACAGGCTTACTCTTGAGGGCGTTAACCTTGATATGATTAAAAATCTTGCGTCGCCTATTTTTACTATTGCGGCGCTGGCTATTATTGAAAGCCTTCTTTGCGGTGCTTCGGCTTCCAGAATGAAGAAGGAGCCCTTTGACGCAGACCGCGAGCTTGTGGCTCAGGGTGTGGGTAATATGATTTTACCCTTACTGGGCGGTGTGCCTGCAACAGCGGCTATTGCAAGAACTTCTGTTGCTATTAAGTCAGGCGAGCAGACAAGGCTTACAAGTGTTTTTCACTCTGTTTTCCTTTTAGCGGCAATGTTCTTACTTGGCGGTGTAATGTCAAAAATTCCTCTTTCAGCTTTGGCGGCTGTGCTTATGGTAACAGCCTTTAAGATGAACGAGTGGGATGATATTAAGTTTATTTTTAAGCACAAGTTCAAGACTTCCATAAGCCAGTTCTTGCTTACTATGATTTGTACTGTTGTGTTTGACCTTACCATTGCAATCGTTTTAGGTGTGCTTTACTCTGCCATTATGTATATGGCTCAATCGGCTCATGTTTCGGTGCATTTTTCCGATGTTGACCCCGAGAAGCTTAAAGGTAAAATCGACTGCAATGAAGAGGATTTTAAGGGAGTTCAGGTAGCTTACGTAACAGGACCGCTTTACTTTGCTTCTGCTTCTATGCTTGAAGAGAAGCTCGAAGAAGTCAAAGAAGAAAGCCACACTTTGCTTTTATCAATGCGAGGAGTGCCCAGTATAGACGTAGCAGGTGCAAAGGTTGTGCTTGAGTATATCGAAGCTTTAAAGGAAAAAGGCGTTAACGTTATGTTCTGCGGCATGACAAAGCGTGCGAAATTAACCCTTGACCGTGCAGGCGTTACCTCTCTTGTAGGTGAAGAAAGCTACTTTGTAAGTGCAGACGTAGCTTTTGCAAAGCTGATGGAAGAAACAAAAGTTTAATGTTAATATAATAGTAAAAGACTGCTCTTAGGATAAAACTTAAGGGCAGTCTTTTGATTAGATGTCAAATCTTATTGAATTTGAACAATAACAAGATGTGCAGACACAGGTCTTGTACCGCCTGCAAGAGGCGTTATGGTAAGGGCCGCGGCGTTGCCTGCAGGATTACGCACCGTAAGCACAGAGTCTACGGCGGTTGTTTCTACAATAGCCATTCCGATAATCTGAGATGCACCTGTGGCACGTCCTGCCACAGTGTATTCCAAATCTTCACCGTTTAAGGTGAGAATAAGCTGACCTGCTTCGTCTACAGGCACATTGAAGAAGACCTGGTACGTTCCGATATTTGAGAGATTGAAGGAGTCGGCTCCTGTTCTTGTAATGTCGGTACTGCTGATAGGACCGTTCTGAGGAAAGCTTACGTCGGTGCCCGGGGCGACTGAGGCGGCGTTGTCGGGGGGCATAAGTGCGTAAAAATCAGCATAGCCGATTACTCCGCCGGGGATTCCCTGAGGGCCGATAGGACCGGTTTCGCCTACGGGCCCCTGAGGACCAGCAGGACCTGTTTCACCAATGGGCCCCTGAGGACCAACAGGACCTGTTTCACCTACGGGACCCTGAGGGCCGGCAGGACCTGTTTCACCTACGGGCCCCTGAGGACCTGCAGGACCTGTAGCACCAATGGGCCCCTGAGGGCCGGCAGGACCTTGAGGACCAACAGGACCTGTTTCGCCAATAGGACCCTGTGCACCTACAGGCCCCTGAGGGCCGATAGGACCTGTTGCACCCACAGGACCCTGAGGGCCTGTAGCTCCTGTTTCACCAATAGGGCCCTGAGGTCCTATTGGACCTTGTGGTCCCATAGGCCCTGCAGGACAGTTGGCACAGCATTGATAGTTGTTATTGCTGCAGCCGCAACGGTTGTCCTTGTTACAACCGTTCAATAAAACATTTTGCGAATATATTTTTGTCTTAATATCCGATAAATCCACTTTAAATTCTCCTTTGCGTTTGAACTTACTACATAATATGCAATGTGTGGTAAAATGCTACAGTAACGCAAATGACAATGTTAAATAAGGGTTTTACATATGTTTTTTGGCATCTTACCGCCGAAAAAATACCTCTCACTTATTTTTGCGAGACAAAAGGCGAATTTTTCAATAAAATAATGACAGTTTCAGAGATAACAAAAATTTTCGGAGGTATTTAATTATGAAAAACGAAACACTTAAGAAACTGTATGGTTTTATAAAGCTTGTGTTTAAGGCGGTTGGTACAGCAATGGGTGTTGCTGTTGTAGTGCTTAGCATTATGGGTAAGCTTGACGTAAACACAGCGATTATGCTTTTAGGTATCGGTGTTGCAGGCACAGGTATTGCCGCATTAATGACAAATTCTGATAAAGAGTAAGAAAAGGAGATTTGCGTCATGAAAAAGCCTGTTAAAATTGTATTGATTGTTGTCAGCGCTGTTCTTTCGGTAACCTTTATAGCAGCAGGAATGGGATTTTATGTTTTCGGTGACAAAATCAACGCCGCTTCGAGTGTCAGAAAATTATCCGATAATCTCTATTATATGGATTATGAAGGTGACTACGGCTTTGATAATTTTCTTTCTCAGGGCGGAGCAGCAAGCGAAGAAGAAATGGCAAATTACATTGTATTTATGATGTCCGGCGGCTTTGTGAAGCTGGACACCGAGGACGTAGATATGAGCTTCGGTTGCAGTACCTTAAGCGTTAAGGGCGAAAACTACAGCCTTATGGGCAGAAATTACGACTGGTACGGAAAATCAAATGCCATGATTATTCATACAAAGCCTTCTGAGGGATACGAGTCCTACTCTACGACATGGCTTGACTTTTTGGGCTTTGGCAACGGGTTTGTTCCTGAAGATTTCAAAAGCAAATATATGTCAATTGCCGCTGTTTACGTTCCCCTTGACGGTATAAACGAAAAGGGCCTTTGCGTTGCTGACCTTGTTGCAGGCGACAATGAGGTAACTAAGCAAAACACCGAGAAAGCAGACCTTACAACCACCTCTGCAATTCGTCTTTTGCTCGACAAAGCCGCAAACGTTGACGAAGCTATAGGACTTTTGTCACAGTATGATATGAACTCTTCAATAGGTATGGCTCATCACCTTGCCATAAGTGACAGTGATGGTAAATCTGTAGTAGTAGAGTACGCAAACGGAGAGATGATAGTTACAGAAACCGACATAGTTACTAATCATTATCTTGCAAAGGGAGAAAAGTACGGTGTGGGCAACGAAGAATCTCACAGAAGATTTGAAAAAATAGAGGGTATGAAAAATAGCGTATGCAGTACCAAGCTGATGGCCGATTGTTTGGAAAGCGTATCTTATGAAAACGAAACCCAATGGAGCATTGTTTACGACAAAATTAACCTTACCCTTGATTTTTACAGCAAAAGAGATTTTGATGCACCCTTGAGCTTTAGCTTAAAGTAAGATATAATTATAGCATTAAATACAGGCAGGTTTTGAAAATGAAAGTTACATTTGAATCGGCAAGCTTAAACGAAACTGAGGTTTTAATCAGAGGCGACATAACCGACCCCGACGCAATGGCGGTTTTGGAGTTTATTAAATCCAGAACCTCTGCCACAAAAAAGCTGATGCTTTTTAAAGATGATGAGCAATTTTTGGTAAATCCCGACGAGGTTATTTATATAGAAGCCGCAGGAAATAAGGTAGAGGTTACGGCTACCTCGGGAAAATACGATTCAAAGAAAAAGCTTTACGAGCTTAAAGAGCAGCTAAGTGCCGAGCCCTTTGCCCAGATAAACAAGGGTACACTTGTTAACATTGACTTTGTAAAGTCTGTGCAGGCGGAATTTAGCGGAAATTACAGCTTAAGGCTCAAAACAGGTAAGGAAATACTTACGATTTCACGCAAATATTTTAAAGAATTTAAAAGTAAGATTTGATTTGGAGGTTTTAGAAATGAAAAATATTGGTACAAAAATTTTATTAGCTTGCCTTACGGGCATTGGTATAGGAATTCCCATTACCCTTATTTGCATAATTTCAATGGGCGGTTTTAATGACACAATCAGAGAAATTCTGGTGTGGACAGTGTCCTCGGCACTTTTCGGTGTTCTTTCCGTGTTTACCTTCGGCAATGACAGGCTGAACTTTATACTTGCAACCGTGTTTCACTGCATAGGATGCTTTGGCATAACTGTTGGTACCTGTGCCATTAACGGCTACGCAGACAAAGGGAGCTTCGGATATCTGCTTCTTATCTTCGTGATTGTTTATGGGGTGCTTTACGGCTCAAGTCTGATTTCTATGAAGATAAACGCCAAAAAGGCAAACGAAGCTCTGAGCAAAAAGTAAGATAAAAGCGTCGTGAAAACTCACGACGCTTTCTTTATATGTTAAGATATTCCTTGATTTTATCAAGGTTTTTCAAGGCTTCTTGCCTTCCAAGGTCGTAGACCTTTTTAAGGGTTTCGGGATTTTTTTCGAGCCTGCCTATGGGAAGCTTTTCAGAGGGCCTTATAATAAAAGCTGAGCCGTTTTTTAAGGCTTCTTCGGTGTATTTTACCTGCTCGTTATAGAGAATATGGCGGTTAGCCATAGCCTCAATAAGCTTCGGATATTTTCTTAAGGAAATTTTCATAAGAGGAATGAGGCTGTTTTTCTTTTTTACGTATCCTTTTGGCTGAGTAAGTATAACCAAATTTTTCTTGTAGCCTTTATTTACGAAGAACTTAAGGGGAACCGAATCCGAGATTCCGCCGTCGAGCATTTTTTTGCCGTCAATTTCTACAGGTTTTGACACCAAGGGCATTGAGGCAGAGGCTCGCATATACTCAAGTCCGTTTTTGTCGGCGGAGGTAATATTCTTATAAACAGCCTTGCCTGAGTTTATATCGGTTGTCACAACGTAAAATTCAACGGGATTTTTCATAAAAGTGTCGTTGTCAAATGGGTCAAGGTTATTGGGGATTTGATTGTAGCAAAAATCTCTGCCGAATAAGTCGCCTGTTTTTACAAGAGAACGAAGAGAACAATATCGTGGGTCTTTTATGTACTTTATGTTGTAGCGGATGGTCCTGCCTATCTGCTTTGACTTGTAGTTGCAGCCAAATACAGCACCTGCCGAAACACCTGCGATGCCGTCAAATTCGATGTTGTTTTCCATCAGAACATCCATAACACCTGCAGAAAACATCCCACGCATTGCTCCGCCTTCCAAAACAAGTCCCTTTTTCATATACATACCTCTTTTGCTTGATATGATAAGAATTGTACTCTAAAACTATACTAAAATCAACAATTTAGAAAAAACTAAAATGACAAAAATGTCAATTTTTCAAAAACCTATTGACAAAGTAAGGATTTACCAATAATATGTTTTTAGCAACAGTGTCATACTTTAAGTTTGTTGCATAAATCAATTAAATAAGGAGATATATTTATGGAAAGCATTAAAAAGTATATTGCTGAATTTATCGGCACCTTTGTACTTGTTCTTTTTGCTTGCGGTACAGCGGCTGCTGTAGGTTGTTCTACCGTTGACCCTAATGTTGCATATCTGCTTACTGCCCTTGCATTCGGTTTGGTTATTGTTGCAATGGCATATTCTATCGGTAATGTTTCAGGTTGCCATATTAACCCTGCAGTTTCTATTGCAATGTTGGTTTCAGGTAAAATGAGCGTTAAGGATTTTGTAGGCTATGTTGTAGCTCAGTGTGCAGGTGCTGTAGCCGGTGCTGCACTTTTGGGTTATTTCTTAGGTTTTGATTGCGGCTTTGGTGCTAACGGCCTTTATAACGGCGACGTTATTAAGTCTTTGGCTATTGAGGTTGTACTTACATTCGTGTTTGTTCTTGCAATTTTAGGTGTTACCTCTAAAATTGAAAACGGCAAGGTTGCAGGTATCGTAATCGGACTTACATTAACACTTGTACATATCTTCGGTATTCACTTTACCGGTACATCCGTAAACCCTGCCAGAAGCTTAGGCCCTGCTATTTTTGCAGGCGGCGAGGCTCTTGCTAATGTATGGGTATTCATAGTTGCTCCTCTTGTTGGCGGTGTGCTTGCAGCTTTAGTTTACAAGGCAATCGCTCCTAAGGCTGAGTAATTTATTATTAACGGTATGACACGAAGATAAAATAAGCAAATTCTTTTTGGAGGCAAAATTTTATGGTTTTTGAAAAAGTTAAGGTTATCCTTGCAGAGCAGTTTGATGTAGAAGAGGATACAATCACAATGGACACAAATCTTGAGGAGGATTTATCCGCAGATTCCCTTGATGTTGTAGACCTTCTTATGTCTATCGAGGACGAGTTTGAGATTGAGATTCCCGACGAGGAAATCGACAACATCAGAACTGTATCCGAGCTTGTTTCTTACATCGAGAGCAATTAACTGATAAAACCTTTCAAAGCCGAGGAGAAATCCTCGGCTTTTTTCTGCCCGTTAGCAAGAAATGAAGTATTGCTTTGCAATATGAAATACGTCGATGGGTATGAAATATCTGGCAATATGAAGTATTTGCTAAAGCAAATATTAAGGGTCGATACGCTCTAAAATATATAATAGACATAAGAATCGCACGCGTAAGCGTGCCACCAACATATTTACGCAGTAAATATTTCATAGGTTTGCCTATTTCATTTGACCTTGGTCAAGCTTCATACACACTTTAGTGTGTATTTCATTGGTTAATGCTTGCATTTACACAAAGATATATGTATAATAAAAGGGTATATGATAAGTGAGGTGCTATTTATGGCAGAGAATAAAAAAATGGTAGAGGCTATTACCAGCCGTGACGAGGATTTCGCAAAATGGTATACCGACATTGTAAAAAAGGCAGAGCTTGTTGACTATTCAGGCGTTAAGGGTTGTATGGTAATTCGCCCTTACGGCTACGGCATCTGGGAAAATATCCAAAAGGATTTGGACCGCCGCTTTAAGGAAACAGGCCATGAAAACGTATATATGCCTATGTTTATTCCCGAAAGCCTTCTTCAGAAAGAGAAGGACCACGTCGAGGGTTTTGCTCCCGAGTGTGCTTGGGTAACCGTTGGCGGCAGCGAAAAGCTTACAGAGAGACTTTGTGTAAGACCTACTTCAGAAACTCTTTTCTGCGAGCATTATGCTAAGATTATCAATACTTACAGAGATTTGCCTAAGCTTTACAACCAGTGGTGCTCTGTAGTTCGTTGGGAAAAGACAACAAGACCCTTCCTCAGAACCTCTGAGTTCTTATGGCAGGAAGGCCACACAATGCACGAAACCAAGGAAGAAGCAGAGGAAGAAACACTCAAAATGCTTAAGGTTTATCAGGACTTTTACAAGGAAACCCTTGCTATTCCTGCGGTTGTTGGTAAAAAGACAGAGAAAGAAAAGTTTGCAGGTGCCGAGGCTACTTATACAATTGAGCCTATGATGCACAACGGCGTTGCTTTACAGGGTGGTACAACCCACTACTTCGGCGACGGCTTTGCAAAGAGCTTTGACATTACATATCAGGGCAGAGACAATAAGCTTCACTATCCCCACCAGACCTCTTGGGGTGTTTCAACCCGTATGATTGGTGCAATTATCATGGTGCATGGCGACGACGACGGTTTGGTGCTTCCTCCCAAGGTTGCTCCTATTCAGGTTGCTCTTATTCCTATTGCTCAGCATAAGGAGGGCGTTCTTGACAAGGTTTACGAGGTAGCCGAAGTGCTTAAGAAGGACTTCAGAGTTAAGGTTGACGCTTCTGATAAGGCTCCCGGCTGGAAGTTTAGCGAGTACGAGATGAAGGGTGTGCCTGTTCGCGTGGAATTAGGCCCCAAGGATATCGAGAAAAACCAGTGTGTAATCGTTCGCAGAGATAACAGAGAAAAGATTTTTGTATCTCTTGATAACCTTGCTGAGGAAGTTCAGAAGGCACTTGACGCAGTTCACGAGGCTATGTACGAAAAGGCACTTAAAAATATGCAGGAGAAAACCTTTGAAGCAAGAAGCTACGAGGAATTTATCGACACCGCTGAGAATAAACCCGGCTTTATCAAGGCTATGTGGTGTGGCGAAAAAGAGTGCGAAGAAAAGCTTAAGGAGGTTACCGGCGGCGTTAAGTCCCGTTGTATACCCTTTGAGGAAGAGCACCTTGCTGACACCTGCGTATGCTGCGGCAAACCTGCCAAGCATATGGTTTACTGGGGCAAGCAGTATTAATAAGAATTTAAACGGAAGTGGTGACACTTCCGTTTTTTGCTTAAATTCTTCGATTGACTATGACTTTTAAATCGTATATAATTAATGTGTGTAGGTATTTACAGAAAGGAGAACCGAGATGAAAAATCTTAAGGCTAAAAAGCTTATGGGGTTTATATCGCTTACGTTATGCCTTTGCGTTTTTGCAGGGCTTATGTCAGCTTGTCAGCCTGATGCTCCCGACGTGTACAATACTACCGTGCCTACTACTGTGGCTTCAAATACAGGCGAAAGTGTGCCTGAGGTTACCGAGGAGGTTTTGCCCCAGAACCCTATAAATTTTGAGGAGCTTCAGGGCATAAACAAGGACCTTTACGCTTGGCTTAAAATTCCAAATACTGTTATTGACTACCCCGTAGCTCAAAGCGGTAACGAGGACGACAACTACTATCTGCACCGCGATTATATGGGCAACTATGACTTTGCAGGCACAATTTACTCTCAGCGTCACAACACAAAATATTTTGTTGAAAGAGTAACCGTGCTTTACGGTCATAATATGCTTGACGGCTCTATGTTTGCAGAGATTCATAAGTTTTCTGACCCCGAATTTTTCGATGAAAATGACACAATTTATGTTTATATACCTGGGCACATCTTAACCTATAAGGTTTTTGCCGCTTATGATTATGACGACAGGCATATTATGAACAGCTTTGATTTTTATGATGACGAGGTGTACGAGCAGTATCTTAAGGACTGCCTTAATCCTCATTCGGCAAACGCTATGGTAAGAGAAGGTGTTGAGCTTGACCTTGACAGCAAAATTCTTACCTTAAGCACTTGTCACGATTATAATTCAAGCCTGAGGTTTTTAGTACAGGGGGTGCTTGTTGATGACCAAAGAACCCGATAATTTTAAAAATGAAATTAATGAAATTAAAGTCGTAGAGGTAAACTCACAGCCCGAGACTACTGCTGACAAAGCACCTAAAAATACAGAAGAGCCTGAGGGTGAATTAAAAAGCAGCCTTAAAACAAACGAGTATGACGACTTTATTTTTACAAAGTACCATGGCAGGCGTAAGGGGCTTTTAAGCCATTCGGGTAATCACAACACTACAGCTTCTTATTCTTCCAAAAACCACTTTGTAAAGGAAGTCAAGGTTTCTCGGCGTAAAAGAAAAAAGCCTTGGTACAAAAAGCTTCTTGTTATTTTGGGTATTGTTTTAGCTTCAATTATAGCTTTACTGCTGATTGCTGTGGGCGTGTTCTTTATTCTTAAAGAAGCAGGTGTTTCTCAGCTTACAGGCGGAGAGGTTAATATGACTGCTCCGGTTATCGAGAACGCAGGCGTATCGGTAGATAATTCACGCAACACCATAACCTACAACGGTAATACCTATGCCTATAATAACAATATGACGTCTATACTTTGTATAGGCGTCGACAAAACAGACGGCTTAGGGCTTGAGGACGAGCTTGTAGGTACAGGCGGTCAGGCTGATGCCCTTTATCTTATTGCTCTGGATACCGCCACAGGCGAAACTAACGTTATTGGTATTTCCCGTGATATTTACAGTGACATAGGCGTTTACTCTGCCGATGGAGTTTATACAGGCACCGAAAATGCCCAGCTTTGCTTAGCCTTTGCTTACGGTGATGGTAAGGATGAAAGCTGTAAAAATACTGTAAATGCCGTCACAAGGCTTTTCTACAATCTGCCCATTAACTCTTACTTTGCCCTCGAGCTTGGTGCAATTTCAGAGCTTAACGATGCTGTGGGCGGGGTTACGGTAACCTTGACTGACAACTACCTTTATCACTCAATGGGTCTGCCACCCGCAGGCTCTACGGTTACCCTTTACGGAGACGAGGCAAGAGCTTTTCTGCGGTACCGCGAAGTAAGCGAGCTTAATTCCAGTGTGGACAGAATGAACCGCCAGCTTCAGTATCTTGAGGGCTTCGGCAAAAAAGCTATTGAGATGACCAAACAGGATTTGACTACTCCGGTTACCTTATTTAATATTGTCAAGGATTATTCAGTTACAAATCTTAATGCATCTAAGATTTCCGCATTGGGATATACAGTTGCAACCTCAGGTGCAGAGGTCGAGTTTAAAAAGGTGCCCGGTGAGGTTATTCACAACGGCGAATATGCCGAATATGTGGTAGACGAACAGGGTATGCTTGAGCTGATTCTTGACGCTTATTATCAACCCGTAAATTAATCAAAGAACTTAAAACGCCCGAACCTTATGTTCGGGCGTTTTTCTGTTTATAAGCTTTCAAAATATTCGTCGCAAAGCCGTACCGATTGCATTGCATCCTTGGCATAAAAGTCAGCGTTTATCATTTTGGCGTATTCCTCGGAAAGAACAGCGCCGCCTACCATTACCTTAGTATCAGGAACTTTTGCGTTAAGTGCCTTGATGGTTTCTTCCATAGACACAACGGTGGTAGTCATAAGTGCCGACAAAAGCACTATTTTAACGTTGTTTTTAATTGCGGCATCTACGATTTTTTCGGCAGGCACATCCTTGCCGAGGTCAATAACCTCGTAGCCGTAGTTTTCAAGCAAAAGCTTTACTATGTTTTTACCTATGTCGTGAATATCGCCCTTAACCGTGGCAATAACAAGACGTCTGCCGTTGGTGGCTTTATTCCCCTTTTCGTTAAGCTTTGCCTTAATTTCGTTAAAGGCTGCCTTTGCCGCTTCGGCACTCATTAAAAGAGAGGGCAGGTAAATGGTGCCTTTTTCAAAGCCTTCGCCTACCTTATCAAGGGCTGGTATAACCTGAGCTTTTACAAGCTCCATGGGCTCGGTACTTTCAAGTGCGGTCTTCGTAAGTTCGGTGCTTTTTTGACTCAATCCGTTTTCAATAGCTTCTTTTAAGGTAAGGCTGTCCGTGCTTGCTGTGGTATTAGCGGTGCCTTCGTTTTGCTCGCTCATAACTCTTTCGATTATTTCCTCAGCAAAGGCGTCAAAGGAGCCTGTGTCGGGATTTTTGGCGGCGTTCATCATAAGAGATGAATGAGGATTCATAATTGCACCCTTAAGCCCTGCACCAAGTGCAAGAGCGAAAAATTCGGAGTTCACCTTATCCCTCAGGGGCAAGCCGAAAGAAACGTTAGAAACGCCTAAAACCGTATTTACCCCCATTTCTGTTACGCCTTTAATTGCATCAAGTGTAACCTTTGCTGCGTTTTTGTCAGCGCTTATAGCCATTGTCAAGGTGTCTACGATAATATCTTTTTTATCAATTCCGTATTTTTGGGCTTCATCAATAATTTTTTTGGCGATTTCTATTCTGCCTGCGGCAGTTTCAGGGATACCGTTTTCGTCAAGGGTAAGTGCAACCACGGCCGCACCGTATTTTTTGGCTAAGGGCAAAACTGTATCCATAGATTCCTGTTTGCCGTTAACCGAATTTATAAGGGGCTTGCCGTTATAAATCCTAAGTGCCTTTTCCAAGGCAAAGGGGTTGGCGGTGTCAATCTGCAAGGGTAAATCCGTAACGCCCTGCAATGCCTTTACGGTTTCGAAGAGCACTTCTGCTTCGTTGATTTCGGGCAGGCCACAGTTTACGTCAAGCATATCTGCTCCTGCCTTTTGCTGATAAATACCCTCGCTTAAAATAAACGAAAGGTCATTGTCTCTGAAGGCTTGCTTAACTCGGCTTTTGCCTGTAGGGTTTATACGCTCGCCAATAAGTACAGGCTTGTTTCCCCATTCTACGGCGTGGGTGTAGGAGCTTACCAGGGTGTGTCTTTTCTTTTCTATGGTTTTTGGGGTTTTGTTCTTTAAGATGTCTGCAATTTTGCGTATGTACTCTGGAGTTGTACCGCAACAACCGCCTACAATTCGTACTCCTAAATCCACAGCCTTTTCTATAGATTTTGCGAAATCCTCGGGCGTAACATCAAAAACAGTCTTGCCGTCTATTACCTTAGGAAGTCCTGCATTAGGCATCATAAGGGTGGGGGTAGAGCTGTACTTCATAAAATCAGGAAGAATTTTAAGCATTTTTTCAGGGCCTAAGGAGCAGTTAAGTCCTATGGCGTCAACTCCCAATCCTTCAAGCATAGCTGTCATTGCTACCGCATCGGCACCTGTCATAAGCTTTTCTTTTTCGTCGTAAACGTTGCTGACAAATACAGGAAGTCGGCTTAACTCCTTCGCCGCCAAAACTGCCGCCTTGGTTTCGTAAGAGTCGTTCATGGTTTCAATAATTATAAGGTCAGCTCGCTCATCGGCGATTTTTATTGTTTTGGCAAAAATTTCGTAGGCTTCTTCAAAGCTTAAATCGCCAAATGGCGAAAGAAGCCTTCCCAAAGGGCCGATGTCAAGGGCGATATACTTACCCTTAAAGCTTTTTCTTGCCTTTTCAGCACAGTTAAAAGCTCCGTCAATAACCGCCTTAAGCTCACTCTCGGTAAATTTAAGCAGATTTGCTCCGAAGGTGTTAAGGGTTATTACGTCTGCTCCTGCTTCAAGGTATTCGCGGTGGATATCTGTAATTACCTCGGGATGGGAAAGATTGTAGGTTTCGGGCAGTACATTCTTGGAGAGCTTTTTTGCCTGAAGCATGGTGCCCATGGCACCGTCGAATATAATTATTTCTTTTAAAAGCTTTTCTTTAATTGTCATAGCTATTGCATCCTTTCAGCGGAATTACCGCCGTAACAGACTTGGAAGGGACTAACATCAGCGAGCTTGTAAGAGTTACTCCGATGTTAAGCTGTGTCGAAAGCAGCGACACAATGCGTTTTTGATAATCAATGGGGAAATCCGAGTAGCCCGGCGAGAAACGCCGTTGTTTATCGACTTCGAAACAGCCTTTGCAAAGCTTGTTGCAAAGAGCCTCAACGGCGGCTGCCGATATGGCATCTATCATAAGCGCCAACGAGGGCTCAACCATTGAGTAGCGGCTAATTAATCTGTCGGCTTCAATTCCTGCGGTTGCCGCCATTATGGCGCACCTGTCTGCACCCTTTAAAAATTTCTTTAATCCCAAGCTCTTTATTTCTTCATTGTCAATTATAACGCCACTGTCGGTGTAAGAAACCGAAAAGCACTTGTAAACAGCTTTAGGCTTTACGCATTGACTTAAAAGCTCAAACGCCTTGTTAAAAAGATTAAGGGTGTTTTCGTCAGCATTTCCCTTTACACCTGCATATCGCAAGGCTTCAGCCTTGTTTATATTAAGCTCTGAAAAGTGAACCTCTGTTTTATTAATCATTAATAATCTCCGAAAGATTTTCCTGAATTTTCTTAGCGACATAGGGCTTGTTCATACTGTACACATGAACGTTTTTGATACCGTTTGCATAAAGGTCAATAATCTGCTCGGTAGCATAGGCAATACCTGCCTGTGCCATAGCCGCAGGCTTGTCGCCGAAGCGTTCTGCAATTTTAATGAAGCGTTTAGGTAAAACTGTGCCCGAAAGTTCGCAGGCACGCATAATCTGTTTGGCGTTTGTAATTGGCATAATACCTGCTACTATTGGTACAAAGATACCTTTTTTTCTCAGCTTGTCTATATAAGAATATAAGATTTCGTTGTCGAAAAACATCTGTGTTGTAAGGAACGAACAGCCTGCATCTACCTTTTTAGCGATATTTTTAATGTCCTCGTCAAGGCTTTGACACTCAATATGTCCCTCAGGATAGCAAGCACCGCCAATGCAGAAGTCGCCCTGCTTTTTGATTTCATAAATGAGCTCTGATGCGTACTTAAAAGCACCAAAACCGCTGCTTTCCATACCCTTTGGAATATCACCTCTGAGAGCAAGGATGTTTTCGATTCCTGCGTTTTTAAGCTGGGCAATTTGGCTAAGTATTCTTTCTTTGTCTGATGAAACGCAGGTAAGATGTGCCAGAGCGGTTACGCCGTGGTTTTTCTCAATATCTTCTGCAATATTTACGGTAAAGTCGCTGGTGCCTCCTCCTGCACCGTAGGTAACACTCATATAATCAGGCCTTAGGTCGGCAATTTCGCCGATTGCTCCCTTTACCTTTTCAAAGGAATCCTGAGCCTTTGGGGGGAAAACCTCGAAAGATAAGGTGGGAGTTGAGAGAGAAAAAAGCTCTTTAAGCTTCATAAAAACACCTCCATATTTTATAATTATACCAACTGAATCTCTATATGTCAAAATCTGTAATTAACGTAATGTTCATAAAAAGCTATTGTTTTTGCCAAAAAGTGATGATACAATATCAGTTAGTAATTGTTAAGGAGATTTTTAAATGGGCTTTATGCAGAAAATACAGCAGTTTATGTATGGTAGAAACGGCTTTGACTCTTATTCGTTCTTCTTGTTTATTGTGGCACTGCTGATTTCTACCGCTAACTTTTTTGTGTGGGGTTACTGGGCTTCTCTTATAATGTATGCGGTTCAGCTTCTTATATTAGGTTACGCCACATTTCGTATTCTTTCGAAGAATGTTTATAAAAGAAGTGCCGAAAACCGCAGATATCAGAAAATCTGGGGTGCTGTAAAGAGCTTCTTTGTGCTTCAGAAGAATCGCATAAGAGACATAAAAACTCACCGCTACAGAAAGTGCAAGTACTGCAAAGCAACCTTAAGGCTTAAAAGACGCAGAGGCAAGCATACCGTAAGGTGCCCCAAATGCCGTGGGGAGTTCAAAGTTAATATTATAGTATAAAAATACACCCTTGAGTATATGCGAAATGTTCTGAGAGCATTTCGCATAAGTTTTATTCGCCGATGGCGAGTTTTGTTGCTTAGCAGTGGTATTCGCTTGGCGAGTTTTTTAGAAAAATAAAATTAAGAGAAGCCTCTTAGTAAATAAGGGACTTCTCTTTTTTTAGTTTGTTGGGTTTGTTTTTTACTTAAGGGTGAGTAATTATTGTCTTGTTAAAATCTCAATTTCGTCGTCTATATTCCTGATTAAAAGCTTGTCGCCTGCACGCTTTACATATCCTGTGCCTGATTCGGTATCGCCAAGCATTGAAACTGTCAGGTTAAGCACGCCGTTTTCAACAGAGTAGGTCATAGTTCCGGGGATAATGCCCATTGCAAGTATGGTGCCGGTGCCGTCGGCATTGAAAGTGTATGTAATGGGAACAGTTGCAGAGTTTGTTACTCCGAATATAGAAACTGTGCCGTCCTGCACAGTTGTCCAGGTGCCGGTGATATCGTCGTTTGAAATGTAACCCGGGGTAGGGTCGCCGTTTATGATAATCTGTGGTTCTTCTTTTACGCTTATATCAATTTCTTCAGGATGGGGGAAACCGCCCGTATTGGACGGCTGAATAATTGTAACTTCATCCTCAAAAATCGGAGGCTGTGGGTGTACGTGGATAATTGTTTCGGTAATGTATTCAAAGTAAACCTCAATTATAGGCGGGTCGTCCTCAGGCGGGAACTGAGAGAGGATGATTTCGCCCTCGTTAAAGTTAATCTCATAGGTTTCGTCGCCGAAGATGTAAATGAAAGAGTCTTCGGGAAGCTCTACGGGTGTTCGGGTAAAAATAACTTTGTACTCCTTGTCTTCAAAGCTTAACTTTACAGTAAGCTTTTCGCTTTCCAAGGTGTAATCTCCAGAGAGGTAATAGCTATCAGAAACGGCTGTGAAAACATTATTTTCAGCAGTAAAGGTTGCGTCAAAGGTTTCTTTGCCAAGAGTAACCGTACCTGTGCCGTCAACGTTAATATCAAGCTGAGGCTCGGAGTTAGGGCCGTACCATTTGCCCTGAAGTTCCTCGGCTATAACCGCCTTGTTGCCTTCGTTTGCACCTGTGCCATTGGTATTGCCGCTATTTCCGCAAGCACAAAGACCAAGCATCAGCATTGCCGCCAGAAATATCGCAAAAAATCTTTTCATACTTAAAACCTCCTCATATATTCTTTAATTTTATATTATCAACTCATAAATAATATGTCAATTAACGGTTTTCATAAATATTGTTATTTTAGTTTGTTAATATCAGCAAAAAAGGCTTTCCTCAATCCTTGAAGAAAGCCTTAATACATATTATCCTCTTGATGTTTGTTTTGCAAAGCACCTGAATATTACAATTATCGCCGAGGTAATCAGCAGGAATGACACTCCGTACTGAGAAAATGGGATAAGCTCGTAAAGGAGACGAACAAAAAGAGTCATACCCGAGAGCACACCTATGTAGCCTGTAATTTTCATCAGAATTTTGCCTGCACTTGCTTTGCCAAGCCTGCCTGCTCTGCTTACCTGCGAAACACCCAGCATCATCAGCCAGATGCCCAGAATGTAAATAAGGTCAACCATAAAAAGGCTTGCGTCAACATACCAGAATACGCAGGCTAAACCGCAGATAAAAGAGATTATGCCGTCAAACAAAAGCCAGCCGCTTCCTGCAGACTTAAGGCCTGCGGTAAAGGCGGCAAGCACGCTTATAACGCCGAAGATTATAAGAGCAATGCCCGAAAC
This sequence comes from Ruminococcus sp., assembly GCA_017481395.1. The sequence goes on from JAFUPE010000059.1 coordinate 17,470, forward strand.
GGTGATTTTGTCCATAACGGATGCGAGGTTTGTAATAACTCCCCATAAAGCCGCCAGAGCAAGAAACACCGCAGAAATTATCCAGAATATATTAAGAGTTTTTTTCATATCAATTCTTCCTGCCATATTTATTTTTATTAGTATTTTTGCCGAGAAAGAACGCCGCACCTGCCACAGCAAACATTACTAAAGCAAACAAGATTACGCCTGTAACAAGGCTAATGTCAGCCTCGTTTTCAGCCTTTACTTCAATGCTTTCGTTTGCATTTTGTGCGGTAGGCTTTGTAACGGAATCTGAGTTGTATCCTTGGGTAAAGTCAGCCTTTGTGTCTTTAGTTTTATCATCCTCAGCAGCTTTTGACAAAACCGTTATATTTGTATCCTTTTTGACGCTTGCAGAAAGGTCAGCGGCGTTTTTGTCGATTACCTGCTCAAGGCTTAAGGTTATCTGCGTGCTTTGCGTTTTAGCCTTAAAAGTAAGGGCTATAAGCTCACCCTTGGTACCTCCTTCGCAGAGATATGCAAGGCGTACACTGCCTTTTTCGCTGCTGTTTACGCTGATTTCGGCAGTGTCCCACAAGGTTTTTGCCTCCTTAAACTCAAGTGCGTTTTCGTCAAAACTGAGGGTTGCCACAAAGGCCGCAACCTCTGAGTCAGTCGAAAGTGTGGTTTCAAAAAGTCTGTTTTTCTCGGTATTTGCATCAGCAAGAGAAAAGCATACCTCATTTGCCGCCAAAGCGTTCATCGGCATGCAGAAAATTAAAAGAAAAAGCGAGAAGCAAAGTACCTTTTTAAACATACATTCCGCCGTTAACACCAAGCACCTGACCTGTAACAAAGCCTGAGTTTGTAGCAAGATAAAAAACCGCATCGGCTACATCCTTAGGAGTACCCAGCCTCATAACAGGTGTTTCCTCGGTAAGAGCTTTTAAGTCTTCTTCTGTAAAGGAGCTGAGCATATCGGTCTTTATAACACCGGGACAAACACAATTTACCATAATACCTGAGGGTGCAAGCTCTTTTGCAAGAGCCTTTGTAAGCCCGATAACCCCTGCTTTGGCGGCACTGTAATGTACCTCGCAGGAGCCGCCTGTCTCGCCCCATATAGAGCTTATATTTACGATACTGCCGCTTTTTTTGCTGACCATAAATGGCACAGTTTCACGGCAAAGGTAAAACACGGAACTGAGGTTTGTGTTAATCATATTCTGCCAGTCGGCATCTGTTATGTCGGTAAAAAGCTTTTGCTGAGCAATGCCTGCGTTGTTAACAAGAATGTCAATGTCTCCAAAAGCGGTAACCGCTTCAGTAATAAGCTTTTTAGCTCCCTCGGGGGTGGAAACGTCAGCCTTAATACACACAGCCTCGGTGGGGTAGGTGTCGTTTAAAATCTGACACAGAGCTCTTGCACGTTCTTCGCTTTTGTTGTAATTTATAACGACGCGGTAGCCTGCCTTGGCAAAGGCTACGGCAATCGCCGCACCGATACCTTTTGCGGCACCTGTAATAACTGCTGTTTTCATATTACTTCTTCTTAAATCCGTCTTTAAGGGACACACTGCGGTTAAAGATAAGCTTGTCGGCTGTAGAGTCCTTGTCTACGCAGAAGTAACCAAGACGCATAAACTGGAAGGAGTCCCCAAGCTTAGCTTTGCCTAAGGATTTCTCGAGCTTTGCATTTTCTACAACCTCAAGTGAGTCGGGGTTGAGGTAATCGAGGAAGTTTTTGTCGCCTGTATCGGGGTCGGCAACTGTAAAAAGATTGGAGTAAAGTCTTACCTCGGCATTTTCGCAGTTATTTGCATCTACCCAATGGATAGTACCGCGGATTTTTCTGCCGTCGGGAGCGTTACCGCCTTTTGTTTCCGGGTCGTAAGTGGCGTAAACCTCAACAACGTTGCCCTCTGCGTCCTTTTTGCAACCTGTGCACTTAACAATGTAAGTGGATTTTAAGCGAACCTCGTTGCCGGGGTAAAGACGCTGATAGCCCTTGATAGGCTCTTCCATAAAGTCGTCAGCCTCAATGTAGCACTCTCTGGAGAATGTAATTACTCGGCTGCCGTCCTCGGGGCGGTTGGGGTTATTTTCAACCTCGAATTCTTCGGTTAAGCCTTCGGGGTAGTTCTCGATAACAAGCTTTACAGGGCGTACAACTGCCATAGCACGCTGTGCGGTTTCGTTTAAATCTTCTCTTAAGCAGTGCTCAAGGAAAGCGTACTCGACAATAGAGTTAACCTTTGAAACACCGTTTCTTTCGGTAAAGTTGCGGATAGAACGGGGTGTGTAGCCTCTTCTTCTTAAACCGCAGAGTGTAGGCATACGGGGGTCGTCCCAGCCACGAACGTAGCCTTCTTCTACCAAAGCTCTGAGTTTTCTTTTTGACATAACGGTGTTGTTGATGCCAAGCCTTGCGAACTCAATCTGACGGGGCTTTGCAGGAACAGAAACGTTATTGATAACCCAATCGTAAAGGGGTCTGTGGTCTTCAAATTCAAGAGAGCAAAGGCTGTGAGTGATGCCTTCCATTGCGTCCTCGATGGGATGAGCAAAGTCGTACATGGGATAGATGCACCACTTTGTGCCCTGACGATGGTGGGGCAGACGGTTAATTCGGTAAATTACGGGGTCACGCATATTGAAGTTGCCGGATGCAAGGTCAATCTTTGCACGAAGTGTCATAGAGCCGTCCTCAAACTCGCCTGCACGCATTCTTTTGAAAAGGTCGAGGCTTTCCTCTATGGGCCTGTCGCGGAAAGGACTTTTTGCAGGGGTGGAAAGGTCGCCTCTGTACTCTCTCATCTGCTCTGCGTTAAGCTCGCATACGTAGGCAAGACCTTTTTCGATAAGCTCTAAAGCGAACTTGTACATATCCTCAAAGTAGTCGGAAGCATAGTAAAAGCGGTCGTCCCAGTCGTAGCCAAGCCACTTGATGTCTTCCTGAATAGCTTCAACGTACTCTACGTCTTCTTTGGTGGGGTTGGTGTCGTCCATTCTAAGGTTGCAAAGACCGCCGTACTTTTCGGCTGTGCCGAAGTCGATGCAGATAGCCTTTGCGTGACCAATGTGAAGATAGCCGTTAGGCTCGGGTGGAAAACGTGTATGAACCTTTTTACCCTCGTATCTGCCGCCCTCGGCAATGTCTTCGTCTATAAAATCGTGAATAAAGTTAGATGCCATAACCTCGGCATTTTCCTCGCTATTTAAAACTTTTTTATCTTCTGCCATAATAATATATCTCCTCTCAGGAAAGCTTAGCAAGACCAACGTTAAGTCTTCTTAAGGTCTCGTCTTTTCCTAAAATATCAAGAATTTCAACTGCACCGCCGGGGGTTACTGTCTGACCTGAAGCCGCAATTCGTGCAGGCCACATTACAGTGCCGTTTTTAAGCTCAAGCTCGGTAGCAAGATTAATTAAAAGCTCTTTGATAGCTTCTGAATTCCAGTCAGAGAGTGCCTCTAAACGCTCTGTAACTGTCTTTAAAATTGCGGGGGAGTTCTCTAAATTTGTCTTGCTCTTTTTATTTACAAAAAGCTCTTTGTCGTAGTCGGGAAGCTCTTTGAAGAATTTAATCATTTGGGGAATGTCTGTAAGCTGAATGGTACGAGCCTTTAAGATAGCTGTAAGTTTGGCACCGTCATAAGGAGTATCACCGAAAACAGAGTCGTAGTAAGGCTTTGCAACTTCTGTAAACTCTTCGTCTGACATAGCTCTTAAATATTCGGCATTGAACCACTGGAGCTTTTGATAGTCAAAAACTGCGGGGGATTTGCTGATGTTCTCAACACAGAACTCTTTTTCAAGCTGAGCCAGAGTGAAAATTTCCTCGTTACCCTTGGGGCACCAGCCTAAAAGGGCGATGTAGTTGATGATAACCTCAGGCAGGTAACCTTCCTTAATTAAATCCTCAAAGCCTGTGGAGCCGTGACGTTTTGAAAGCTTTGACACGTTGCCCTCGGCATCTTTACCCATAATAAGGGGCAGGTGAACATAGGTGGGAATCTCCCAGCCGAAAGCATCGTAAAGAAGGTTGTATTTAGGTGTAGAGCTTAAATACTCGCAACCTCTTACAACATGGGTAATGCCCATTGTGTGGTCGTCGATAACGTTTGCAAAGTTATATGTGGGGAAGCCGTCGGACTTAATAAGAATCTGGTCCTGAAGTTCTGAGTTTTCAACTGTAATCTCACCAAAGACTGCATCAACAAAGGTGGTTGAGCCTTCTAAGGGCATTTTCTGACGAATAACGTAGGGTACACCCTCTGCTAAGAGTCTGTCTATTTCATCCTGAGGTAAATCGCGGCAATGTCTGTCGTAACCGCCAAACTCACTGTCCTGCTGAATGCTTTCAAGTCTTTCTTTAGTGCAGAAGCAACGGTAAGCCTTACCCTCAGCTATAAGTTGCTCGGCAAAGGGTAAGTACATATCCTTACGCTCGGACTGAACATAGGGACCAAAATCACCGCCGATATCGGGACCTTCGTCGTGCTTAAGACCTGCAATTTTAAGAGTATTGTAAATAACGTCAACTGCACCCTCAACGTAGCGTTCCTGGTCAGTGTCTTCGATTCTGAGGACGAAGCTGCCGCCTTGATTTTTGGCGATAAGATACTCGTAAAGAGCAGTTCGAAGATTACCAACATGCATAAAGCCTGTGGGGCTTGGGGCGTATCGTGTACGTACTTTCATATTGTCAAATCCTTTCGGAATAAATTCCTTGCTAAATAAAAATAAATATTCAGTTTATTTTATCACAAAAATTCAGATTTTACAATTATTTACACAAATATTTTCTCCCGATTTTCTAAGTTTTTGCAATAAAAAATTCCCGAACACAGTATACGTGTTCGGGAGAGTCTTAATCGACTAAATCTTATCCGCCAATTTGATCTGAATAAAGAAAATTTCCGTCCTTTGCCCAATCTGGCAGATCATTAGGAGTAACAGGTTTTTGCTTGTTACATGCAGACAACATAAAAAGTATCGTTAAAAGAGTTAGTGTTAAAATTAATATTTTTTTCATTAAGGTTTCCTTTCTCCACATTTGCAAGTGGTAATGTAATAATCGTTGGATTTTCCGCAATTAGGACACTCCCAATATCTCTCGCCAACATAATGCGGAGCTTTATTTTTGGAATCAGTTTTATTAGTTGGGTTTGCGTTGGTTATGTTTTCGCCCCGTAAATATTTTTCGTACAAGTCTCTAAATTGATTGTTTTTATGCATTAAGTATGCTCCGATAAGGATAAAAATCAGAAAGCATACTACTGCGAAAGTCAATAGCGGAGCACTTTCGGAAAATCCACTTTTGTTCATTTTTAGTGCACCGCATAAACCTAAAACAAGACTAAGAATGAGGAAAATAAATTTGAATGTTTGCCCTGCTGTATAACCTCCATCCTTCTGCTCTAACTCTCTAATATATTCTTCTTTGGATTTTTTGGGTTGTTCTTTAATGGGTGTTGTTGTGTTATTTTGCATAATCGTAGTTGTAACGAATTTGCATCCGCACTCGTTGCAAAATTTTGCACTATCATTATTTTTAGCACCGCAATTTGGACAGTACATATTTAATCCTCCTTTGAATATTATATTTACATAATACTCAAAGATTGAGTAAATGTCAATACTCAATGTATGAGTATGTTACTATTTTTTCAGTAACTTTAAAGGAATGATAGTATGGATTATCGTTTGCGGCTTAAGGCTGTCCGAGAGGACAGGGATTTGACACAAGCTCAAATAGGGGCTGTGCTACAAAAATCTCAGCAGGGGTATAACCATATTGAAGCAGGACGAGCCGAGCTTAAAATAGACGACTTAAAAAGATTATGTGAGTTTTACAATTTGTCAGCAGACTACCTTATAGGACTTACAGATGAAATAAGCGAAAACAAAACCGAGGGCTGAACATTTTTTTGAGTGTTCAGTCCTCGGTGCGTTTTTGATGAAGTTTGCCTTACGGCAAATGAAGTACGACTCTAAAGGCGTATAAAGTAACACTTCGTGTTATGAAGTATTTGCTTCGCAAATATTACGGTGAATAGCGAATAGTTTGCAGTTTATTCCCACCGTTGATGAAAGGTTACCTGTAAATTATTTTTCCCAAAGGTGGAAATGCCCACCGTGGCTAACGGTTAGTCTTCCTTACCGCAGCACTTTTTGTACTTCTTACCGCTTCCGCAGGGGCAGGGGTCGTTTCTGCCTACCTTTTTGCCTTTTACTACTGTGCGGTTGGTAGAAAGGGTGCCGTCGCCTGCAAACTCGGTGGGCTTTGCAACTTGCTCACGCTTGATTGCGAAGGTTACGGGGTTAACCTTAGGTGCGTCCTCTTTATTAAGATTGACCTGATGTGCTGCCGCCGCGGCTTTTTCAGCCTCGGCACGAAGCCTTGCCATTTCTTCCTGCTTTTTCTGGATTTCGCGTACCTTTTTAGGGGCGACAATCATAAGCTTAACGGTATCTTGGCGTATTGACTCAATCATTTGGTCAAACATATCGAAGCCTTCAAGCCTGAATTCAACAACAGGGTCTTTCTGAGCATAGGCACGCATACGGATACCCTGCTTTAATTCTTCCATGTTGTCGATGTGGTCCATCCAGTAGGTGTCAACGGATTTAAGCAGGTACACACGCTCCATCTCACGCATGGTTTCTTCGGCTACAAGCTCTTCGTTTTCCTTGTAAAGAGTCTTTGCTCTGTTAAGAAGAAGCTCGGTAACCTCAGCTTTTCTCATAGACTTAACGTCGCCTCCGAAAAATTCGGGAGTACCCTCTTCGGTAACAAGCCAGCCGTTGTAGTATTCCTTAAGACCTACAACGTTCCAATCCTTAGGCTCGCCTACAAGATATGTGTCTACCATGTCGGTAACGGTTTGCTCGACCATTTTCATAATGGTGTCGTGGATGTCTTCGCCTTCTAAAACCTGATTACGCTGGCCATAGATAATTTCTCTCTGGCGGTTCATAACGTCGTCATACTGCAGTACGTTTTTACGGATGCCGAAGTTACGCTGCTCAACCTTTTGCTGTGAACTTTCAATGATGTTTGAAATCATCTTATTTTCGATAGGCATATTTTCGTCAACGTTAAGGCGGGTCATCATCATTTTCATTCTGTCGCCGCCGAAAATACGCATAAGGTCATCTTCGGTAGAAAGGAAGAAACGGCTCTTACCCGGGTCGCCCTGACGGCCTGAACGGCCTCTGAGCTGGTTGTCGATTCTTCGGGATTCGTGGCGTTCTGTGCCTATAATGTAAAGACCGCCTGCGGCCCTTACCTTTTCTGCTTCATCTTTGATTTCTTCTTTAAACTGAGCGTTAAGCTCTGAGAAGGTTTTTCTTGCCTCTAAGATTTCTTCGTCATTGGTGTCGCCAAAGCCCGTAGCCTCAGCTAAAAGCTCATCGGTAAAGCCCATTTTACGCATTTTGTTTTTTGCCATAAATTCGGCATTACCGCCAAGCATAATGTCGGTGCCTCGGCCTGCCATGTTGGTAGCAATGGTAACGGCACCAAACTTACCTGCCTGAGCAACGATTTCGGCTTCCTTTTCGTGGTGCTTTGCGTTAAGCACGTTGTGCTCAATGCCGCGTTTTTTAAGAAGCTTACTGAGAAGCTCGGATTTCTCAATAGAAATTGTACCTACAAGCACAGGCTGACCTTTTTCGTGGCACTCAATAATTGTGTCGATAACGGCGTTGTATTTTGCCTGTTCGTTTAAGTAAATAGCGTCATTTTCGTCAATTCTTGCCAAGGGCTTGTTGGTGGGAATTTCGACAACGTCAAGCTCGTAAATTTCTTTAAACTCCTGCTCCTCGGTCATGGCTGTACCTGTCATACCCGAAAGCTTTTCGTAAAGACGGAAGTAGTTCTGGAAAGTAATGGTTGCAAGGGTTTTGCTTTCATTCTGGATTTTAACGCCTTCCTTAGCTTCAATTGCCTGATGTAAGCCTTCGTTGTAACGTCTGCCGTACATAAGACGGCCTGTAAACTCGTCAACAATAACGATTTCGCCGTCTTTGTTAACGTAGTCAATGTCAAGATGCATAATGCCATGGGCACGTATTGCCTGATTGATGTGGTGTTGTAAAGTAAGGTTTTCGGGGTCGGTAAGGTTATCTAAACCAAAGTAGCTTTCTGCCTTTTTAACACCAACCTGAGTTAAGGTACAGGTCTTTGCCTTTTCGTCTACAAAGTAGTCGATGCCCTGCTCCTCGAAGAATTCTTCCATATTTTCTTTATTGTCAACCTCGGTGAAAACATGCTTTTTAAGACGTTTTGCAAAGGAGTCGGCTTTTTGATAAAGGTCGGTGGATTTGTCGCCCTTGCCCGAAATAATAAGGGGAGTACGGGCTTCGTCAATGAGGATAGAGTCAACCTCGTCAACGATTGCGAAAACGTGCTTACGCTGAACGCGGTGCTCTTTGTATACCACCATATTGTCACGAAGATAGTCAAAGCCAAGCTCATTGTTTGTGCCGTATGTAATGTCAGCTTCGTATTGCTTCTTTCTTAAATCGTTAGGCATATCGTGGATAATAAGACCTACAGTAAGGCCTAAAAAGCGGTATAGCTTGCCCATCCACTCAGAGTCACGCTTTGCAAGGTAGTCGTTGACTGTAACAATGTGAACGCCCTTGCCGGTTAAGCCGTTCAAGTAAGCAGGTAAGGTAGCAACCAATGTTTTACCTTCACCTGTACGCATCTCGGCAATTCTGCCCTGATGAAGAATAATACCGCCAATAATCTGAACGGGGAAATGCTTCATACCAAGTACACGCCATGAAGCCTCGCGGCAAACCGCAAAAGCCTCGGGGAGCAAATCATCTAACGTCTCGCCTTTTTCAAGTCTTTCTCTGAAAAGTACTGTCTGATTCTTAAGCTCGGCGTCGGTCATTTTTTCGTAGGTAGGTTCAAGTGCCAGAACCTTGTCGCAAAGAGGCTTTACTCTTTTAAGCTCCTTTTTGCTGTAGTCGCCGAAGAGGGTTTTTAAAAGTCCCATATAACTCTTCCTTTCATATCTATCAAATTACATATTAAGCCATTTTAATATATTTAAATAAGTATATCATAGTTCGTACTAAAAATAAAGAAGAATTTAAGATATACTGTAAAGTTTTTATGACCGTTAGCCACGGTAGGCGATTCCGCCTTTGTAAAGGTCAACTACAGAGGAAAACCTAATCAACGGCGGATAATAAAAATCACAACCGATAAAATATCAGTTGTGATTTCAAGTTCAAAAAATTATAATTCCTCTGTTTTAAAAGCGGTGTAACCTTCGTAGTAGTAGCTGTGATCTATACCTTTCATATAGACCTCGCGGTCAGTCACTTTGTCTGTCAGGGCATTTTTGAGGATATGCTTGATTTCGATATCCCTTATGGGACTGCGTTCCATTGCAAGCAGATAATCTTCTTTGTCCACCTTGCTCCAGTCTATAACCACGCCAAGCTCTTTTCTGAGGATTAGGTCAAGCCAGATGCGTGTGCTTCTTCCATTGCCTTCTCTGAAAGGATGAGCTATGTTCATTTCTACGTATTTCTCGATAATTTCGTCAAATGTAGATTGAGGCATTTTGTCAATATTTTCGAGTGAAGGCATAAGATACATAACGGGGGCAAAACGAAAGTTGCCTTTTGACAAGTTGACTGTGCGTATCTGTCCTGCAAAGGAGTATATCTCATCAAACAGATACTTATGAATTATTATGAGGGATTCAAATGTTCCTGCTTTAAGTGCATAGAGCATGCCTGTGTCGTAAAGCTCGGCGGCTTTTTTCTTGCTGATTTTTTCTTCAGCTTCTGCAAGCTCGGGTGCGTTATTAATATTGAGTTTGTTTTCAAGCATTTTTGTCACCTCTTTTATTATACCATAAATAATCTTATTTTCAATGATTTTGCATCCCGCCGTTGATGAAAGTTTGCCTCAGAATTAACCTGTTCAAGGGCGAAATTGCCCATCGTGGTTAACGGGACTTTTTATGTAAAATCTTTCCGACGATAAAGGCAATGAGTGCAGGGGTTAAGAAAACTACTGCTCTTGCAAGTACGAATACATAAAAGGGTGCGGAGTTAAGAGTGTTTGTGTAGCGGTAAGAGTCAATTGCTACAAGTACGCAGAAAGCAGCGGCTAAAATAATAGCGGCAATGTAAAAGATTTTGTAAAGTGTGATTTTTTTCATAATAAACCTCGTTTGTTTTTATTTGTTTCTAATAGCATCAGCAGAGCCCAGCATTGCAATTCTTGCAATAGGACCTGCACTGTAAAATCCGTAGTCGCCTTCTTCAACCACGACGGCAAAAGCTAAAGGAGCATCCTCGTCGGTGCTGTAGCCTATCATCCAGCCGTTTGGAAGCTTACCCTCGCCAACCTCGGCAGTACCTGTTTTGGCACATACTGTAAGGCCCTCAAACATACCGTCGCCATAATAGTCGGATATGGTGTACCGCATAAGGTCATTAAGGCTTTCTGCAACCTCTTCGCTCATAAGGCGTCCGCTTTTACCTGAGTTTTCGCCCTTTACATAGTGGGGAAGCCTTGTTTCGCCTCCTTGAGCAATTGCACCACACAGGATTGCCATCTGTGCAGGATTAACGGTATCGGTGTATTGACCGATGCCTGACCAGGCGATAGAAATATCGTCGGCATCTTTTACGTCAAAATGCCCCGCGGCTGTATATACCTCGCCGATTCGAAAGCTTTTATTAATGCCCATAGCCTCGGCGGTTTTCTGTAAGTTTTCTTTGCCAACAAGAAGTGCCGAGTCACCGAATGCAATGTTGCATGAATAAGCAAAGGCATTGTGAAGACTAAGGCTTTTATGCTTTTCAAGACAGGTTACTTCGTAATTTCCGATTTCCTTTTTACTTTCGCAGTTGAAGGTCGTATTTTTGTATCCGTTAACGTGTTCAAAACCTGCGGCGGCAGTAATTATCTTGAAAATCGAGCCGGGAGTGTAGGTAGAGGAAATACAGTTGTTAAGGTAAGAGCCGTCCTCGGGGGTTTCGGGAATATTCATAGGGTCATAGGTAGGTGCACTTACCATGGTAAGAATCTCGCCTGTTTTGTAGTTATACACAAAGCAGGCACCCTTTCTGCCTTCAAAAGCCTCGTAAACCTCGGTGCAAACCTCGGCGTCAAGGGTGATTTCAACATTTTGTTTGCCCTTAAGGCTTTGCGGGAGACCATAGCCGAAAATTTTGCTATGACCCGAAATGCGGTCGCGGTAAGCAGTTTCCACAGCAGTTGCAATGTTATAGGAGCCGTCACCTACGGTGTGAAGCAAAGCTTTGCGTGTGCTTTCATTTTCATTATAAATTCGCTCGCCGTTTTCGCTTGTTGCAAGGGCTACGCCGTTACGGTCTAAAATGTCGCCTGCATTTGCAAGACCTTGTCCCGACACCATATAGGGGTTGTAGCTCTGAGCCGCCCACAAGTCTGCATCAATAACATATTTTACGCACAAGAAGCCAAGCCCCAGCAAAAATGCCGCAGCTAAAATAAGGGATATTATGCTTCTTGACATAGTCTTTTTCATTTTAAGTCACCTACTGTAGTGGCGGATATTATCCGCCCGAAAGGTTTGGCTTATATCAAAGGTTCAGTGGGCGATTATTAATCGTCCCTACGATTTTTTACTATACGTTCTTTCGTCTGCCGCCTTAATAAAGGCTAAAAGTCCCCAGCAGGAAAGCATGCTGGAACCGCCTGCGCTGACAAAGGGCAGGGTAACTCCTGTAAGGGGCAGTATGTCGGTACAGCCGAAAATATTAAGGCTCATTTGTACTAAAAGAAGAGTCGCCGCACAGGAGGCAGAAATCGAGTAAAACGTGCTACGGCTTCTGGTTGTCATGGCGCGTGTATAAAAAACAAGGCCGCAAATTGCAATTGCAATTGTAATTGCGATTATTAGTCCCATTTCCTCAGTTACAATACCAAAAACAAGGTCGGTTTCAGAAGCACCGTAGTACCGTAAGTTTCCGCTGCCCACACCTGTGCCGAAAAGTCCGCCCGAGGCGATGCTTGTCAATGTGCCTGCCTGCTGATAGCCAAGGTCGTAAGGGTCGTCAAGAGCGTGTCCCCAAATGGAGAAACGCTCGGCAATATATGGCTTGAAGTTTAAAACCAGAAGCACCGCAAAGGCGGCACCTACAAGTGCAAGAATTACGGTTTTGTAGTCGCCTGAACGGGTTATGGAAATTACAATAAAGGTTACGAAAAATATAAGTGCAGTACCAAAGTCGCCCATAAGTGCCAAGGCACCTACACACATAGCAGAGAAAATAATAAACTCTAAAAAGTTACGCCTTGTCTGCAGATAGTCCAGAGCCGCCGCACCTACAAAGATGTACGCGATTTTTACAATTTCAGAGGGCTGAACAGATATTCCGCCGATGTAAATACGGTTTGCGGCACCAAATTCAACAGTACCAAAAACAAGGTTTACTGCCAAAAAGCCTAAGGCGGCAATCATAATTGCCCAACGCCATTTAATAACTCTGTCGGGATTTTTTATAAAAGCAAGGATTGCCATATAAAGCATTGCACCTGCAACAGCAGATGCTACCTGAACAATGGCGTCAGACATATCCTGCTCTACCAAAAGAAGCGAGCCAAGTCCCGTAAGCCACAAGGCAAGGGTTTCGAGTTCGAAATTTTTGCGTGAAAAAACGCCTGCTGAAAAGGCGTAAAGCACCCACGAAAATGCAGTTACGACACCGAAAATCATAAGTGCGTTCAGGTTAAGAGAGTTGGTGGTAACGCAGATTTCAGCTGTCATAAAAAGGTGAAAAAGGTTAACTAAAATAAGCAGAAGACCTGATGAAACCGAAGGCTTATGCGAAGCCTTTGAGAAAAACCAAGAGGGCCTTATGTCCTCGTTGTATGCTTCGCCTCTCATCAAAATAAGGCTTGTGCCGCCTATGGTAATAGTGTCGTCAATAAAAACCTGAGTTCTGCCCGAAACGAGTTTGCCGTTTACCTTTGTGCCGGATTTCGAGCCTGTGTCGTTAATAAACCATCCTGCCTTTCGCCTTAAAAGCACACAGTGGCTTCTGGAAACCGTGCCATCTTCGATTACGATGTCACTGCCTCTTGCTCTGCCAATAGAATTTTCCCAGAAAAGTACGGGGATTTTTATATCAAAACGCCTGTTATAAAGCATTAGCAGGGGCTTTTCGGGGCGTTTGTGGCGACGCATGGAGGCAAAGCAGTGGTACACAATGAACACTGCATAAATGCTAAGCATAATTCTTAAGCCGACAACGGCAATGTCCGCCATAGCCTGCACCATATAAACGCCTCCTTTTGATTTATTATAGTTATAGTATTCCTTTTTATAGCCTTTTGTCAACAAACAAAATGTAAATTTTAACAATGGCTCTCCCGTAAACATAAGGAGAGCCACAGCTTAATCTATTATTCTTATTTTTTCAATACCGTAATATTTAAAAGCATCAACAGCACTTTTGTCAATTATTTCGCCGCAAACCGCAATGGGTACAGCAGGAGGACAGCAAATTGCATAGCTTGCCAAAATTTTGCCCTCGGCTTCTTTTACGTCAACTTCTGTATTTAAACAGAAAAGTGCTTCTTTTATGCTTAAAGCCTTTTTCAGCACATTGACTTTAGGACAAGGTAGCTTTACTTCATCTTGCTTTTTTACTGATAACAGCACAGATTTAATTCTTTCGAGGTCAGAGTCTGAATTTTCAGCTGAAAGCATAAGTACTAAAAAGTCGTTGTCTGAAAACTCGAGGCAAATCCCCTTTTCTTCAAGAATTTTTGCAAGCTCAGTGCCTGAGTAGCCGTATTTTTTAGCCGAAATTGTAATTTTTAAGGCTTCGTTTCCAAAAAGAGTGTAGCCTGCCTCAACTAACGCTTGCTTTAAATTTTCGACTTTCTTTATAAAAGCTAAAAGAATATCTCTGTATCTCTCTTCCAGATATTTGTTAGCCATATCAAGAGATTGCATAATAAGGTAAGAGGGACTTGTGGAAGCAAAAAGAGACATAGCGAATTCTGCCTGAGTTTTAAAAACCGCGGGGGCATATTTGCTTATGTGCAGATACCCGCCGCCTGTCAGTACAGGCAAGGTTTTGTGAGCAGAGTCACAACAAATATCTGCACCAAGAGCAATTGGATGCTGATTTTTGGGCAAGAAATTAAGATAAGCACCATGAGCGTTGTCGACAAGCAAAAGCAAGCCGAATTCCTTGCAAATCTTCGAAAGCCCGGTTATATCCGAAATATTTCCAAGGTAGTCGGGGCTGGTTACGTAAAGTGCTACAGGTTTTTCCTGTATATCTTCAAGGTAAACACGAAGCTTTTCGGGGGTGATTTTACAGCTTAAAAGTCCTTCGGTTTCTTCGGGATACAGCCAGCTTACCTCAATGTCGTTTAAAGCGGCACCGCTTAAAAAAGCCTTATGGGCATTTCTGCCTGCTAAAACAACAGGCTTTTTGCCCTTTTCCTTGGCATAAAGTGCCGTTAAGTAAAGCATAGCACGGATAGAAAGTGACGAGCCCTCTGTGGAATAAAGGGTTTTTGCACTGCCGAAAAGTGAGGCGGCGTTGTCCATACTTTCCTTAATAATTCCTTTAGCCGAGTACAGCACATCTGCTCCCGCTATTTCGGTGATATCAAGATGCTCACAGCCTAAAAAGACTTTGCCCTTATGTCCGGGCATATGCAGACGAGCACACGTGCTTTCTGCATATTTATTTACAAAATCACAAATCGGTGTATTCATAATTATTCGTCAAGAGCTTTGGCACATTCAAGCATAATGGCACATTCCATACGCTTTTTAAAGAGCTTACAGCCGTCCTCGTAAATCCCTTTTACCGAGCCTGTAGAATGGTAGGCGTTAGCCGCACAGCCGCCCGAGCAGTAAAGCTTTGCCCAACAGTCCTTGCATTCTTCGTGGGCGTATACGTTGCAGGAGGCAAAGTCCTCTTGTACCGCGGTATTGGTTACGCCCTCGAAAACTGAGCCTAAGCGGAATTTTTCTTCGCCTACAAACTGGTGACAGGGGTAAAGGTCACCCCAAGGGGTAACCGCCATATACTCGGTACCCGAGCCGCAACCCGAAAGTCGCTTGTAAATGCATGGGCCGCCCTTAAGGTCAATCATATAATGGTAGAAAGTAAAGGGGTCGCCTTCGCGGTGTTTTTTAAGCATAAGCTCTGCAAGCTCCTCGTACTGCTTCATAACAATCTCTAAGTCTTCCTCTGTAAGGCGGCTGGGGTCGTCTTTTGAGCAAACCACAGGCTCCATGCTAAGCTCCTTGAAGCCTAAATTAAGCATTTCTTTGATGTCATTTAAAAAGTCGGGGTTTGCATGGGTAAAGGTACCACGCATATAATAGTTTTTGCCGCCACGCTGAGCAACAAAATCCTGAAATTTAGGTACGATTTTCTCCCAGCTTCCGTTACCCTGATAGTCTACTCTAAAACGGTCGTGGATTTCTTTTCTGCCGTCAAGGCTTAAAACAACGTTGCTGCACTCTTTGTTTGCAAAGTCGATAACATCTTGGTCTACTAAAACTCCGTTGGTAGTAAGAGTAAAGCGGAAATTTTTGTTATGCTCTTTCTCTACACTTCTTGCATAGGCTACAAGCTCTTTTACAACCTCAAAGTTCATAAGCGGTTCGCCGCCAAAAAAGTCAACCTCAAGGTTTCTGCGTGTGCCTGAATTTTCAATAAGAAAGTCCAGGGCTTTTTTGCCTACCTCAAAGCTCATCATAGCACGCTCGCCATGATATTTGCCTTGGGAAGCAAAGCAGTAAGAGCAATTAAGGTTGCAGGTGTGGGCAATATGAAGGCAAAGTGCCTTAATAACGCCTTTGCTTTTTTCTTTAAGCTTGCCTGCCATGCCTTCGTATGTATCAGGAGCAAAAAGCTTGCCTGCTGCCTTTAAGGCTTCAATCTGTTTGAAGCAGTCATTGATTTCAGCCTCGTTTACATCGGGGTTGTCGGGGTATTTATTTAATATGAAGTTAATAATCTCTTTATGAGACTTTTCCTCGTACATATTAATTATGTCGAAGGCTACCTCGTCCACAACGTGAACCGAGCCAGAGAAAATATCGAGGACTATGTTAAGCCCCGAGAGCTTATAGCAATGTATCATAAAAATATCTCCTAATCACAAAAAATGCCGCCAAAAGGCGGCAAAGCTTTGCGTAATTAAAACAAATTACTTGTTCTCTGTGTTCTCGCATTCCTGATTGGCAACGCCACAGCTTGTTTTGCAAGCAGACTGACAAGAAGTCTGGCACTCACCGCAACCGCCACACTTTGCGGACTCACAAAGATTTTTGGTATCAAGAGTTTTGATTGTCATAATAAATTCCTCCGAAATTATATTTCTAAAAGTATTTTACCACGCAATGGGTGATAAGTCAATGTTTTATGTAAGCGTACCGTCAAAAATTCCCTTTGCAAGGGCAGAATTACGGTAACGTTTATCCTTGCTGACGTCTTTTATAACCGTGATAAAGTCGGGGATAGATGGTGTTACGGTTTCGCTTTCTACCTCGATTTCAAGAAACGCCTGTGTTTTCCAGAAAGGAAAAACGTCTATCTCGCAGGTGTGACCTTCGTAGAAAAAAGTAAACCTTGATTTTTCTACAGCGGCAGTGCCCTTGCGTAAAAATTGAGAAAGCGAGGTGTACTCTGCCTCTGTTATTTCTTCTTCTACTTCTATTCTTGTAAGTGCGGTTACGTCTTTTTTAAAGGTTTTGCAAAAGCTTACCTTGCCGTTTTCTTCGGTTTTGCGGATTCGGCACCTTGTTCCGAATTCGCTCATACCCACAGGAAGCTCCAGATACATCTGGCAAAGCTTTTTCTCGCGAAATTGCGGTTGTGCCGACAGTACCTTTAAATCAGGCATTTCGATTAAAATTTTGTATTCGATTTCCAAAGGTTTATTGTTCATAGCTTACCTCGGGTGAAATAGTAAGGCTTACTATTTCGGGGGGATTGTTAAAACGCGGTACCCTTTGCTTTGATGAGCCCAGACCGCGTGTAATAACCAAAGTAGTGCTTTCTTCGTCAAAAATGCCATAGTCGTAGTAAGGAAAATACCCTTGCTCCGGGGCGAAAACCCCTCCTGCAAAAGGCAGTATTACCTGACCACCGTGAGTGTGCCCCGAAACCATTAAGTCAATTTTAACCTCATCTACGCCCCAAATATAATACTCAGGGCAATGGCTCATTAAAAGTGTGAATTTGTCGGTGTCGGCAAATTCCCGTATAAAAGCGTTTAAATCCTCGTTGTCTGGGTGGTAATCTATAAGTCCGCCTATACGGATATCGGTGCCATTTACAGTGATTTCGGTGTATTCGTTATCAAGAAGATTTGCGTGCCGACTGAGTATTTCTTTGATTTTTTCACTTTCGGGATGACTTTGCTCGTGATTTCCTAAAGAGCAGTAAGTAGGAGCAATGTCCGATAAATTAGCGTAAAGCGAAGAAAGATAAGAGTAATCTTCACGGTAGTCGCTTATCATATCGCCTACCGTAAGAATTAAATCAGGCTTTTGCTGCTTTACCTTTTCAATCAGCCTCTCGTTATCTTTACCAAAGGAAGAATCGTGAAGGTCGGCAATTATGACAATGTTTATGTTGTTTTTAGCTTTTACACAACCCAAACTGTATCGGGAAATGATTAAAGGATAGTAGCTGGCAAGAATGCTTGCAGTTAATAGCAAAGCTAAGATAACAGCAACAGCAGGTATAACAAATAATCGTTTTTTCAAAGATGGATTCATATATTATTTTTTTGGTCTGTAAAAAATGGTTCTCAGCTTATAGAATATTTTCTCCATCCAGATTCTGTAGCTATGGAAATAAAGATTAGGGATTTCAACCTTTGCATCAACCACGTCTTTGTTTTTGTACTCCATAATTCTTTTGTGCACAGAGTCTGACTTTCTCTCGTCGTGAGGGAAAGAAAGGAATAACTCCAGAATTTTTCTGTTGTTCATAGGCATGGTTGTTCTGTGGTAAAGCTGTTGCGACGAAACAACAGATACACCCCAACAACCCATACGGATTTCCCAATAAAATGAATCGGTGTGCTCAAAGTTGTAAAGGGGCTTTTCCAGGTGTATGTCTCTTAAGAACTTATAGTAAGTCTTATCAGACCACTTAAGCAGAGACGGATGACCAAAGTATCTGGTTTGGAAAATACTGCAATGGCGTTCGCTTAAAGTTGTGGGAATGTTGGTTTGATATTTTCGCTCTAAAAATACACGAGCAACCTCGGACGCCCATGACTTAAGTTCGATATCATATGCGTTTAAGTCGTGAAGGTAGATGTATTTACGAATTTCGTTGTCCGCAAGATTAACAAAATAGTTTGTATTATGTTGTAAAAGCTTTTTGATGAATTCAAAATCCTTGATTTCGCTGTTTTCCTGAGGTATTTCATATAAGACATGCTCGAGTCCGAGTTTGTCGCAGATTGTTTTAGCACCCTTGGCATCCACAAGCTCCTGTGGCTTTGAATGGAAACTGAAGTATGTGAATTTGTCGTATAATCCACTTGCACAGGCAAGGGTGGTTTTGCTGTCGGTGCCTCCCGAAAGGGAAATGGTGCATCTGTCCCATTTTTTAGTGCAGCACTCAATACCGTTGTGAATTAAATCACCGATTTTCTTGATATTATCAGCCTTTTCGTTGTCGGTAGTGAATTCCGGATGGGGTGCGGTGGGGTAAAATCTGACTATTGAGAAATCATTATCAAAATTCAAATATGTATTGGCACCCAGACGAGTAATTTCTTTATAAGGAGATAGGTTTCCGGGAAGATGGCGGTTACCGATATTATAGCATTTGGATTCTACCAGCTTTTCGACCATTGGGTCCATTTTTAGGTTGCACAGGTCAGCAACAAGCTGAGGATGCTCGGTAATATACATTGCTCCGTCAATTTTTCCGAAGTAGCAGCCTGTAAGTGAGCAAGCATCCTGACAGGCTATTACCTTCTTGCCGTCTATTAACATAATAACATGTAAGCCGGTAAGCTCGGAAACCTTGTCAAAATAATCGGATAAACCGTTTTTATAGCATGTAATAAGTTCTTTGCATATTTCGTTTTCGTCATACATCATATTAAACGGATTATATGCGTGTCCTATAATAACAGCGGTTAAATCTGAATCTGACTGAACATAGAAGGTCTGTTCTTTTTGTACATAAAGGTAATAACCATTTATTATGGTTTCTGACCATATTCCGTAAAAGGGGTACTCCTCGGTAGCCTTGATTTGGTTACTTGTAAAAAGATAGCCGCGTCTGAACAGCATTTCTCTGTACAAACTGTTTTTGTCTAACTCGGCTTTGATTTGCTCTTTTAAAATTTCTATGCTCATTTTATACAACTCCACCTATTTGAATTATATAGCTTACTTTAAATTTATTTCGAAATTCCTGCTCCTTCTATAAGCTCTTCCATTAATTTTTCAATGGGGTAGCCGACTTCACCCATCATCATGGGATACATACTGATTTCGGTAAAGCCGGGCAGGGTATTGATTTCGTTAAATACTACTCTGCCGGAGTCTTCCATAAAAAAGTCAACCCTTGAAAGTCCGTTACAACCTAAGGCTTTAAAAATGGCCTCGGCATATTCTTTAACTGTTTCATTTACACCTTCGGGAATATCGGGGTTAAGAACGGTTTTTGAATCGGCGTTGTTATACTTAGCCTCATAGCTGTAGAAAACGTCGCCTGCTACAGCTTCGCCTGCGTTTGAGCAGACAAGTGTGCCGTTTTTCTCTAAAACTGCACACTCAAGCTCGCGGCCCTTAATGGTTTCTTCGATAAGCACCTTGGAGTCGTGCTTAAGTGCAAGGTTTACTGCATTAATAAGCTCTTCGCGGTTTTCTGCTTTGGAAACACCTTGTGAAGAGCCGGATTTGCAGGGTTTAACAAACATGGGATAGCCTAAGGTCTTCTCAGCTTTATCAATATAGCTTTCGCTTTCTCCCGGTCTGACTAAAACGTAATTTGCCTGAGGAATGTTTTTAAGGCTGTCTACAATGATTTTGGTGTAGGCTTTGTCCATCGAAACGGCAGATGCTACTACACCGCAGCCTACATATGGAATAGAGCAAAGCTCAAAAAGTCCCTGAATAGTTCCGTCTTCGCCGTTTTTGCCATGAAGCACAGGAATGATTGCATCAATGTGAATAACGTCGTTATTGCCGTTTAACAGCACAAGACCTTTACCCGGACAAAGCATCGCAGGTGTGTTTGAGGCTTCGTCGTACCATTTGCACTGAGCAATTAAAGCGGTGTCAGCGGTGTAGTATACCCAGTCGCCGCTTTTCTTGATGCCTACAAGGTGTTTTTCGTATTTTGAGTCAGGTATGTTTTTAATAAAATTCATAACCGATTTACAGGAAACCTCGTGCTCGGTTGAATTTCCGCCGAATATAATAAGAACAGATTTTTTATCCATAATATACCTTTCAAATTTAGTTTTTGCCGTAATCAAACTCTGTAAGATTTTTGTAGATAAGCTCAAAAAGCCGCCCGTTTACGGCGTCTGAAACAAAGCTGTTGTGAGGGGTAACGTGCACCCTCGGGAGAGCCCACAACGGACTTTGAGGCGAAAGCGGCTCTTCTTCAAAAACATCCAAGGCTACGCCTCTTAGTTTGCCGTCACATATAGTCTTGATAAGGTCGGCTTCGTTAATGATTTTGCCTCTGGAAATATTTATGAGCACAGCATCATCCTTTAAACAGCTTAAGGTTTCTTCGTTTATGATGTGCTGGGTTTTCTCGGTAAGAGGCAAGCATAGCAGAGCTATGTCGCAAAGCTTAAGTGCAGTATGCAAGCTGTCCATATAAAAGAATTCGTCTACAAATTCACATTTGCTGTCAAAGATATCGGCACCCAGTACCCTTGTGCCGAATGCCTTGAAGCGTTTTGCACATTCCTGACCGATGTTGCCAACACCGATAATAAGAACGCTTTTCCCGTAAAGCTCAAGAAGGTTACGGTTTTTCTCCCAAAGCTTTTGCTCCTGGTTTTTGTAAAAGAATTTGCTGTCCTTGTAAATTTCAAGGGCTTTAAGCAACGCCCATTCTGCCATTGGTATGTTATAAACGCCTTTTGCGTTAAAAAGTGCAATTCCCCTTTGAGCAAATCGGCTTACGGGAATTCTATCGTAGCCTGCACTGGTAAGCTGAACCGCCCTGAGGCTTTCAAAGTCTTCAACGTTGTTGTACATAAAAAGAGAGTTGCACACAACTGCGTCAAACTGACTGCAGTCAACAGAAAGCGGCTCGAGCTCGTTTTGGATATATGTAATTTCAAAGCCTGCACTTTTCAGTGCGTTAAGCTGCTCTTCGGTATACTGAAATGCTCCTGTTAAAAGAAGCTTCATATAAAAACCTCCCCGCTATACTTTATGCAAGGCGACATTATTTGTTGACAGTTTCCTTTTTCTCAGCCTGAGCCTTGGCGGCTGTCTCGGTGGTGTTTTCGTTGTCGGCGTTTTTGAGCACCTTGAAAATAGATATAAAGAAAATCTTGAAATCAAGGACAAAAGAAATATTTCTTGTGTACCATACGTTAAGCTCGATACGCTTGTTCCACTCTACGTCCTTTCTGCCGTTTACCTGTGCCCAGCCTGTTACGCCGGGACGCACGTCAAACATATGCTTTTGTTCCTCAGAGTAATCCTCCAAAGGCCAGGGGTGGTATGTAAGCGGGGGACGGGGGCCTATGATGCTCATATCGCCCTTTAGAATATTCACAAGCTGAGGAAGCTCATCGATGCTGGTGGCACGTATAAATTTGCCTACCTTAGTAACCCTTGCGTCGCCTTTGCCCGAGTAAACGCCGGAGCCTGTATGCTCGGCACCTACGCACATGCTGCGGAATTTGTAGATATCAAAAACCTTACCGCCTTTGCCGAGTCTTTGCTGTTTAAAAATAACAGAACCCTTTGAGTCAAGCTTTATGCACAACGCGGTAATTGCCAGTACGGGAGATAAAATGATTAGCCCTAACAGAGAAATAACAACATCTGCACAGCGTTTTATAAATTTATACATATTCTCTACCCCTCGGAATATTAAATAAAAGACATTTCGCAACAAACTTCACAATTATTCATCTTACATTATAACATATAAAATAAGAAAATCAACGAAAAATGTTTATATTAATCTTTAATTGACATTACGACTTATAAGTTGTATAATTTATCTGTAAAATTGCGTACATTGTTTCTTTGACAGAGGTAAAGTGATGAAAAAATTCAGTTCCCGTAAAGGATTTTTACTTATCGCAGATATACTTATCGTGGCGGTGACAGGCACGTTCTCTAATCTGGCACTTATGTGGGCAGATATTCTGCGTGGTGTTTCGCCTTCTCAGAATTTTTCGGTTCCGTGGTCTACTATGACGCTGTTGCTCGGCATTGTAGGGCTTTTTACGCTTTTGTTTTTGTTAAGCTTCGGTGCGTATTCCTTTTTCTGGCGACTTTACGGCAAGAAGGACTTTTTGCTTTGCGGCATAGCTGTTACGCTAAGCTTTGGCGTAAGCGGTGTTTTTTCATATTACTTCAAGATGTTTGACGGCGGTTTTCCGTTTGTTTATTATATTATATTTTACCTTGCGGCTCTTTTCTGTATGTTGTTTATCAGGGTCCTTTTCAAAAAGGCAATTGTTCGTCTTACTGAAGCAGGCAGGGAAGAAAACAGCCGACGCACCCTTATTGTAGGTGCAGGTCAGGCAGCAAAGCTTATTTTAGCCGATATTGAAAGTGCCAAAAGTGACCCCAACAACCCTTCTCACGACATTTTTCCTGTGTGTATGGTTGATGACAACAGGGCTAAGTACGGCACAAAAATAGGCGGTGTGCCAGTGCTGGGTAATACTCAGGATATTCCTCAAATTTGTAAGGCGAACAACATTTCCCTTATTTTATTTGCCATTCCCTCCTGTACCGACGAAGAAAGAAAGCAGATTCTTGAAATTTGCTCTGAAACCCAGTGTAACATTAAAATGGTACCATATTTAAGCGAGCTGTATTTTGACGATACGAGCCGCGGTAAGGGAATTTTAAAGCAGGTTCAGGATATAAAAATTGAGGACCTTTTAGGCAGAGACCCCATATCCTTTGACAAAGAAAGCATAAAAGCGTTTATTAAGGGCAAGGTTTGTATGGTTACAGGCGGCGGCGGCTCCATAGGCTCTGAGCTTGTAAGGCAGATTGCAAATTACGACCCTAAGCAGATTATCATTGTAGACATCTACGAAAATAATGCTTACGACATTCAGCAGGAGCTTCTTTTAGAGCACGAGGACAGATTAAATCTTGTTACTCTTATTGCTTCGGTAAGAGATTACGACAAGATGGATAGCATATTTAAGGAATACAGACCCAATATCGTTTTCCATGCCGCGGCTCACAAGCATGTTCCTCTTATGGAAACCTCTCCTGAGGAAGCTGTAAAAAACAATATTTTTGGCACTCAGAACGTGGCAACCCTTGCCGAGGTTTACGGCGTAGAAAAATTTGTTATGATTTCTACAGACAAGGCTGTTAACCCCACTAACGTAATGGGTGCTACCAAACGCTGTTGCGAAATGATTGCCCAGTACAAGGCTCAGCACAGCACAAAAACCGACTTTGTTACAACTCGTTTCGGTAACGTATTAGGCTCTAACGGCTCGGTTATTCCTCTTTTCCGCCGTCAGATTGAAAGCGGCAAGCCTGTTACCGTTACACACCCCGACATTATCCGCTACTTTATGACAATTCCCGAGGCTGTGTCGTTAGTGCTTCAGGCAGGTGCCATGGCACATGGCGGCGAAATTTTCGTTCTTGATATGGGCGACCCTGTTAAGATTACAACCTTGGCTGAAAACCTTATCAGAATGTATGGTAAGGTGCCCTACAGGGACGTTGAGATTAAGTTCACCGGTCTTCGTCCGGGCGAGAAGCTTTTTGAAGAGCTTCTGATGAACGAAGAGGGACTTAAGTCCACTGAAAACAAGAAAATCTTCATCGGCAATCAGATTGCCATTGACGAAGAAGACCTGCTTTCAAAGCTTTCTGAGCTTAAAAAATACGCAGACGAAAACAACAGCGAAAAGGTTGTGGAAATGTTATCATCAATTGTTCCCACCTTTAAGCATAAGATAAACTAAGCAAAACAAAATCCATTTTGAAGGAGATTTCCTATGTGCGGAATAGTCGGATATGTAGGTAAAAATGATTGCAGTGAGGTTTTGGTTAATGCTCTTTCAAAGCTGGAGTACCGAGGTTACGATTCGGCAGGTATTGCAGTTTTTGAAAACGGGGACGTAAATGTTATCAAGGCCGAAGGCAGACTTAAAAACCTTGAAGATAAAATGAAGGCAGAGCTTTTTCCCAAGGGAAGTGCAGGCATAGGCCATACCCGTTGGGCAACTCATGGCAAGCCTTCTGATATTAATTCTCACCCTCATATTGGCGGTGAGTATGTAACCTTGGTACATAACGGTATTATTGAGAATTATCGTGAGCTTAAGGAAAGACTCGAAGCCGAAGGCCGTGAGTTTTACAGCGAAACAGATACTGAGGTTGTAGCAAAGCTTCTCGACTTTAACTACGAAGGCGACCCAGTAAAAGCTATTGAAAAAACTCTTGCCGAGGTTCAGGGTTCCTTTGCACTTGGCATCCTTTTCAAGGATATTCCTAACGTAATTTACGCCGTAAGACGCGGAAGTCCTCTTATAGTAGGCGTAAAGGACGATGAAGGCTTTATCGCTTCTGACGTTCCTGCAATTATCAAGTATACTAAAGATTATTATCTTTTAGAGCACGATGAGATTGCCCGCATTGCCGAGGGTGACATAAGATTTACCGATTTAAAAGGTAATTCTATAGAAAAAGAGCTTAAAACCGCTGACTGGGATATGGATGCCGCAGAAAAGGGCGGTTACGAGCACTATATGCTTAAGGAAATCAACGAGCAGCCCGACGCAGTAAGAAAGACAGTTGCTCCCAGAGTTTTTCATGGTATGCCCAGTCTTGAGGAATGCTCTATTACAGTGGAAAACCTTAAGGATATAAAGCAGGTGTTTATTGTAGCTTGCGGTACTGCAATGCACGCAGGTATGGTGGGCAAGTATGCCATCGAAAAGCTTGCACGTGTTCCCGTTGTGGTTGATATTGCTTCCGAGTTCAGATATCGTGCTCCCTTGGTAGGCGAGGGCGACTTGGTTATTATTATTTCTCAGTCGGGCGAGACCGCCGACAGCCTCGAGGCGTTACGTGTTTCGAAGGCACTTGGTGCAAAGGTTATGGGTGTAGTAAACGCTAAGGGAAGCTCTATTGCTCGTGAGTCCGATATGCTTGTTTATACCCACGCAGGTCCCGAAATAGCAGTTGCATCTACAAAGGCATATATGGTGCAGATTGCTGTTATGTATCTGCTTTCATTTGAGCTTGCTTTTGCGAAAGGCAAAATCAGCGAGGCTGAGTGCAAGCGTCTTACAGCGGAGCTTATGGCAATGCCCGAAAGAATTGCTGAGATTATCAAATCTACAGATGAAATTTCCAAGGAAGCCGCCAAAGAGCTTATTGAAGCTGAAAGTCTTTTGTATATCGGCAGAGGTTTTGACTACGCTCTTTCAATGGAAGGTTCTTTGAAGCTTAAGGAGATTTCATATATTCATTCTGAATGCTATGCCGCAGGTGAGCTTAAGCACGGCACAATCTCACTTATTACCGACGGTATGCCTGTTATAGCTGTTGCTACACAGTCAGACCTTTTTGATAAGACCATCTCAAATATCAAGGAGGTTAAGGCAAGAGGTGCCAAGGTACTTCTTGTGTGCGGCGAAGGCTTCGAGGTAGGCGAGGACGTAGCCGATATCATTATTCGCGTTTCCATGTGCGAAGAAATGCTGATGCCGATGTCCGCCATTGTGCCTTTACAGCTTGTTGCTTACTATTCGTCTGTATTACGCGGTAACGACGTAGATAAACCCCGTAACCTTGCAAAATCAGTTACAGTAGAATAAATCGTTAGCCATGATGGACAATTCCGACCGTTAGCCACGGCGGACAATTCCGACCGTTAGCCACGGCGGGCAATTCCGCCTTTGGACAGGTTGGCTAAATAGGTCAACTGCATTTACAGCGGTTCAGAATTTGCATACAGCTTAAAATATAACATAAACCCCGCTTAACGGCGGGGTTTTATTGTTGCAAGATTGTATTTAATGGGCGATTATCAATCGCTCGTTCTGCCTTGCTGTAATATGAATCTTTTCGGGCGGATAATATCCGCCCCTACAGATACCCGATAACATTCAATAAAGTATAAGTCTGCACAAAAAATCCCCGTGGTAAAAACCGCGGGGATAAATTATAGGTTTAATTTAATCAGCTAATCAGCAAGCCTTTTTCTTAAGGATAACTGCAATACCGAGCATAAGCATAACAGCAGATGCTGCGATAACTACGGGTGTAACGTCGCCTGTTGTGGGGGATTTGTCACCGTCGTCAGGCTTCTGAGGAGTCTGAGAAGAAGGCTCTGTAACGTCGGCACCCTCCTCAGCAAAGTGAGCGTATGCACGAATGTTTGTATCGCCCTTGGGAAGGATTACGATAGTAGAGCTTGTAAGTGAACCCTCGATAATGTCGAACTCACCTGTAATAAATTCCCAATGAGAGAACTTGAAGCCGTCGTTTGTGCTTGCCTGAAGAGTAACTGTACCGTCAGAGCCGACAACGTACTCGAAAGGATTGTCGATGCTGGGAGTAGCAGAACCTGCATTGTCAGGAACAACAACAGCGTCAATTGTAATTTTTGTGTCAACAACAGAAGCAGTAGGGCTTACCTCTGCAGAAACAGAAGCAACGCCGCAAACTAAAAGAAGAACTGCGATTAATAAAGATACAAATTTTTTCATTTATATATTCCTCCTATGTAAAATTGCCGAATATAACTAAATTAAGTATATCACCCAAAATCTTAAAAGTAAAGGGTTTTTAAAAATTTAGTAAATGTAACTAAGTTAAAAGCACTTATTTTGTGCGAAATAAAAGAGAAGAAGCGGTTTTTGCTACAGCAAATGTGGCAAGTGATCACCTCATATGATACAATATTTGCCATGGGGGCGACTCTGCGCATAACCAATCTGAAACAGAAATGTTATTTGCGGCAAATTAACGTTAACTTTTCTCACGATGTTAATGTCCCTAATTTGCTTTTTGATTTTGCACATCAAAAAAAGCCAAGGCAAAAGTGCTAATTTTGCCCTGCATCATTTGTGCCACCCTACGAAAATGGTTAAAAGTATATCAAACTTTTAAAAATCGGTTGAAAAATTTGGTATTGAATGTTACAATTCTGTAGTAAAATAATTGCCAAAGTGTGTGCTTGTTTTATGATGTAAAGTGCAAAGCCTATACTATTTATATTATAAAACGCTGACGGAGGTCAGACGACAGGGCGTATGCCAAAGTACAAAGAATCCTTTGGAATTACGGTTTACACGATTTAATTCATTTAAAAATTTATTTAGGAGGAATTTAAATGAGCACAAGTAAACGTATCGCTAAGCGTTTAATCGCAGTGATACTTACAGTTATGATGCTTATGTCTATGGTTACTATAGGCATTTCATCCGTTTCAGCCGCCAGTGTTGAGCTTGCTCCCACAGGTGCAAATGTGTCAAATGGCACAGTTATCTACTTTGATAACTCAACATTTGGTTGGACAAACAAGGTTATCCAGCTTATGATTGGTCATAGTTCTTGGTCACAAGGTTATCAGATGACCAAACTTAACGGCACAGACCTTTATTACGTAACAATGCCCCAGTGGGACGGTGCTACACAGCTTTGTGTATTCGGCGCAGATGCTGTTTGGGGTGGTGAGAATAGCTCTATTTCTAATCGTAAAAACTGGGCTCCTAACTCAACACCTATTTACAGTTTGGGTTCTAACATCAGCGGTACACATCTGTTGACTACAACTTCTTCTGCACTTAGCAAGACAACTTTGTCTGCATATTCAGCTTTGAATACTACACAGACAATTTCTGCTCTTGTTAATGGTGAAGCAGTAACAGATGCTGCAACATTTACTGCAAGCAGTTACAACCTTACAAGTAAAACTGCTTCTGCTGAAAGCTCAGGCACAACAACTGTTTCTGCAGCAAGAACAGCAGACGTTACTATGACAGCAGCAGCTAACGAGGGTTACACCTCCTTAGGTTGGTCTACAGATGGTACAAGCGTAACATCTGCAGATGCTACATACACATACACATGTGATGGCACAGCTAAGACTGTTTATGCTCTCTTTGAAACAGCTGCAGAAGAGTCTTCTTCATCAAGCACAGGTGAGGTTGAATCTCAGCCCACAACAACTACACCCGGTACAAGTGACCCCGAAGAGACAAACGGCACAGCTATGGACGCAAGTGCATGGTTTACTGCTGACGGTCTCTATGCATATGCTTCCGTTGCTACAGGCGACGAGCTCGGCCCTGATGCATGGCAGCGTTGGGACAACGTAAGCGGTCACTCTGCTAACCGTTACATCTACCTCCCCGGTTCTGCTTCTGACACAGAGGTTGTTATCTACAACAACTATTCTGACTATGTAGAGCTTAACGGTGTTAAGATTGACGCAGGTTGCTATGCAATCGTTCCTTACGTAAACGGCACAACTTACACAACAAGCGGTGCTACAACTCAGACTGTTAAGATTATGAAGTCTGATGCAGAGGGTACTATCTTTATCAACTCTGCTGACGGCATGACAACTAAGAACGATGCAGGTACAAAGAGCACAGTTGATGCTACTTATGACCTTTACTCCTTCCTTACAAGCGGCACAAAGAATCAGGAAGCCGGCAGTGCAGCAGGTGCAGTTGCTTCTGCAAATAACGGAGTTATTGACTACGAAGTTGATGATGACGGCGAAATGATTGGTGCTGCAAGTGTTAAGAAGATTAAGGGCCGTGGTAATTCCACATGGAATCTTTCCAAGAAGCCTTTTAACATCACATTCAACAAAAACATCGAGATTGACGGCATGAAGGGCAAGAAGTGGTCACTCCTTGCAAACGCACAGGATCCTTCTCTCCTCAGAAACCGTCTTGTATACGACCTTGCTAACGAGGTTAACATGACATACGCTTGCGATTCCAGATTTGTTGACTGGTTCGTAAACGGTGACTATAAGGGTTCTTACCAGCTTACTCAGAAGATTGAAATGGGTAAGAACACAGTAATGCCCGACCTTGAAGAGCCGGAAGTTGAAGATATTACAGAGGATGATGGCACAATTACTCCTTATCCCAAGGCAGACTTCGACTTCATCCTTGAGCTTGATACAAAAGAGAATGCTGAGAGCTCAGGCGATAGAGGCTTTACTACAGCTAAGGGTCAGTGGATGACATTCAAGACTCCTGATGATCCTGCAGATGAGCAGTATAATTTCATGGTAGAGAAGTATCAGGCAGTTGAAACCGCACTTTACGGCGGTGACATTGCAGAGCTTGAGAAACTCGTTAACCTTGACGACTTTGCAAGAGCATATCTTATCAACGAAGTTGCTAAGAACCTTGACGCAGGTGTTACAAGCTGCTACTTCACATATAACTCCGAGACAGGTATGTTTACAACTGCTCCTGTTTGGGACTATGACAATGCTCTTGGTAATTCTGTAAGCATTTCCGGCAGACATGACGCTGACGGCAATATGCTTGATGTATCCGGTCCTACAGGCTGGTACGCAAGAGACCTTATGCACTATGCTATCAGCAATACTCTTAACGTATTCGGTCAGGCATGTGCAACAACTACTACAAACGCAAAAGGCGAAACATTTAACGACGTAGTTCTCAGAATTTGGAACGACGAGTTTATGCCCGCACTTGCAGTACTCGAGGGTACAGCAGAAGCTGCAAACGGCAGACTTGATACAGTTGCTGGTTACATGGCTAACCTTAAGGATTCCGGCCAGTGGAACTACGACTATGCAAGTTGGGACCTTACAGCTAACAATGGTTGGGTATGTGACCACTCCAGCCTCGTAATGTATGATTACGACGCAGAGGCAAACACATATACAACATCCACAAAGTCTTACGACCAGTATACACTCGACGGTCAGGCAAATTATGCAGGCGACTGGCTCGTTTCCAGAATGAACTGGATGGCAGTTCAGTACAACGAGGCTGAGGTAGTTGTTCCTGACGGTTACATCACAATCTACTTCGAGAACAACTGGCAGTGGCCTGATGCTAAGGTTTACTACTGGGGTAGCACAATCGGTACAAATCCCGAGTGGAACGGCATTTCTCTTACAAATGTTGTAGGTCAGAACGACCAGGGTTACGACATTTATGAAATCGTTATTCCTGAAGATATCACAGGTCTTCTCTTCAACGGTACAGGCGAGTACGGTGCAGAGCAGTCCACTGATATCACAGGTGGCTGGTACGAGGGCATTTGCTACTACATGACATATGACAGTGCAACAAATACCAAGCCCTGCGGCTCATATGATTACAAGGTTCCCGAGGAGACAACAACTGCTCCCGCAGAAACAACAACAGCTCCTGCAGAGACAACAACAGCTCCCACAGAGTCTTCTCCTGCTGCAACAAGCGACGAGACAACTCCTGCTGAAACAACTACAGCTCCTGCAGAGACAACATCAGCTCCTGCAGAAGAAGCAGAGACAATCACAATCTACTTCGAGAACAACTGGGCATGGCCTGATGCTAAGATTTACTACTGGGGTAGCACAACCGGCGAGAATCCTGCATGGGAAGGCA
>JAFUPE010000060.1 GCA_017481395.1 Ruminococcus sp.
AATTAAAGCTGACGAAACCACTCAAGATATTGAATATATCCTGAGAAGCTGGTGGGCAAAGGTAAAATGGACAAAAAAGATTACTCCCAACAGCATTATTATCGCAGATAACGGACTTAATGAAGAACAAATTAAGATTTGCCGCTTAATATGCAACGAGTGTGAAATGTTCAGACTTTGCACACCCATTGAGGTTTACAAAATTTTGGAAGAAAAGAATACATAAAGATGTAAATTGTGTTGTACAAAAACGGAAAATATACTATAATGAATATGTATCTATTTAAAAGTAATTTCTTATGAGGAATAATAATGAATGACGGAAAATTATACGAGCTTAACTGTACTGTTGAGCGAATTGTATTCAGAAACGACGAAAACGGATATACGGTAATGGAAGCCGACGTAGAAGGCAGTGAAATAACAGCGGTAGGCGTAATGCCCGAAGTAAACGAGGGCGAGCATCTGCACCTTGTGGGCAGGTTTACATCTCACCCCAGCTACGGCGAGCAGTTTTCGGTAGAGGCCTTCGAAAGCATTATGCCCACCACTACCCTTGGAATTTTAAAGTATCTGTCGGGCGGTGCAGTTAAGGGCATAGGTGCCGCTACCGCCGCAAGGCTGATTAAGGCTTTCGGCGAAAGCACCCTTGAGGTTATGAAAAATGAACCCGAAAGAGTTGCCGCACTTAAAGGTATTTCTCAGGAAAAAGCCGCATCTTTTTCTGAACAGCTTAAAAGAGCAGTAAACATAAGAGATTTAATGGCTTACTTGGGTTCCTTCGGCGTAAGTCCCTTGGAGGCTGTAGCAGTCTACAGGGAATTTGGCAACGAGGCAATTAGCATTATAGAGGACAACCCTTTTTCATTGTGCTTAAGTGACACAGGCATTTCATTTGAGGTAGCAGACCTTATTGCCACAAAAAAAGAAATCCCCTTTGACAGCTCCTTAAGAATAAGGGCAGGCATCACCCACGTGCTAAGGCACAACACCTTAAACGGCCACACCTGCCTGCCTGAAGATAAGCTTATTAAAACCGCCTCGGGCTTTCTCAACATTGACGAAGATAAAGCATACGAAACGCTGGAAGAGCTTCTTGCCGAAAATAATCTTAATCGAGACACCATACGCGACAGAAGCTTTATATTCTTGCCTGAATTTTACGAAAGCGAGGGTTACATTGCCGCAAGGCTTAAGATGATGCTTCGCTTTCCTGCGCCTGCTTTTGCAGATGCCGAAGCACAAATTAAAAAAATCGAAACCAAAAACGGTATTGTGTACGCCGAAAAGCAGAAAGCCGCCATTGAAAGTGCACTAAAGAAAGGCCTTTTGGTGCTTACGGGCGGCCCGGGCACAGGCAAAACCACCACTCTTAATGCGATAATCGAGGTACTGAAAAACAATGGTCAGAAGGTACTTTTAGCCGCACCTACAGGCAGAGCCGCACAAAGAATGAGCGAGTTGACAGGCTGTGAGGCTAAAACTATTCACAGGCTTTTAGAGGTTCAGTGGGACAAAAACGACAAGCCTACATTTAAGAAAAACGAACAGCATACGTTGGATTGCGATGCCTTGGTATTAGACGAGCTTTCTATGGTTGACGATGAGCTTTTTGAGTCGGTTTTAAGAGCATTGCCTATGGCGTGCAGACTTGTGTTAGTCGGCGACAGCGACCAACTGCCTTCGGTTGGAGCAGGCAACGTGCTTGCAGAGCTTGTCTTGTCAGGTGTAATCCCTGTTGTAGCACTTGACAGAATTTTCAGACAGTCGGAGCAAAGCCTTATTGTTACTAATGCACATCACATTGTTAAGGGCGAAATGCCCGAGCTTAATCGCAGGGACTCAGACTTTTTCTTTCTTGAAGCCGAAAATATGACAGAAGTGCGGGATATAATTTTAGGACTTTGCAGTCAAAGACTGCCGAAAAGCTATGGGGTATCTCCTTTTAACGATATTCAGGTGCTGACCCCGGGTAAAAAAGGGGTACTTGGCACCTACGAGCTTAACAAAGCACTGCAGAATATACTCAATCCCAAAAGCGAAGAAAAAGACGAAATCACCTTTAACAATACAGTTTATCGCGTTGGCGACAAAGTGATGCAAGTCAAGAACAACTACGATATTTTATGGACCAAATACTCGGGAGAATGCGGCGAAGGTATTTTTAACGGCGATATCGGCATTATCGAATCCATAAATAAACCTCAGCGTATGATGAGAATAAAGTTTGACGACAGATATGCAAATTACGATGCAGACTGTGCCCTTAATTTAGAGCTGAGCTATGCCTGCACCGTACACAAAAGTCAGGGTAACGAGTTTGATTTTGTGGTTATGCCCATGATGAAAAATTCACAGTTTTTGTTTTACCGAAATCTTCTTTATACCGCCGTTACCCGAGCGAAAAGAATGCTCATTTTAGTAGGCAACAGACAAACTGTCGAGTATATGGTCAACAACAACATTCGCACCCTTCGCTACAGCGGACTTTCGCAGTTTTTGAAGAGAGACTGATACTATGAAATATGAAATCAAGAGAAAGCTTGTTTCTGTAATTTTTCCCGAGAGGTGCCCATACTGCAGAGATGTAATTAAGCCCTGCGAAATCGGCTGTGAGGCTTGCCTCACAAGTATGCCCCAGAAAATATACAGAAAGCTTGTAGGCGGAAGATACAGCGTAATTTCGGCACTACCTTACAAGGATATCTACAAAGCCGCTATACTAAGGGTAAAGTTCGGCAATAAAAAGCAATACGCCTATCAGCTGGCAAAACTTATGGCAAGTAAGCTTTCGGAAGAATACGAAAGCTATGCCTTTGACGTAATCACCTTTGTGCCCTTGCATAACGAAACTTTAAAAGAAAGAGGCTTTAACCAAAGAGAGCTTTTGGCAAGACACCTAAGCGAATTTACGGATATTCCCTGTGAAGCCTTGCTTAAGAAAACAAAGAAAAACAAGCCTCAGCATAACGTTACGGCAGATAAAAAAGAGAAAAATGTAAAAGGAGTTTACCGAGCAACTGACAAAACTCTTATCAGCGGCAAGAAAATTTTAATTATCGACGACATTGTGACAACAGGGTTTACCTTGGCAGAATGTGCCAAAATCCTTGATAAAAATGGTGCCGAAGAAATTTGTGGCTTAACTTTTGCAATAACTCTGCCAAAAACGACTTGAAAAGAACAAAAATCTATAATATAATTTACTGCATATAGGATTTTGAAAGGAAGGATAATATGGATATAGCTCTTGACCTTGGAAGCTGTAACACCAGGGTATACCTGCCCGAAAAAGGCAAGGTGCTTGACGAGCCCTCTGTAATTACATACGATATTTTTGATAAAGACATTGTCGCCGCAGGAGACGAGGCGTACAAGACCATAGGTAAAACGCCCACAAGACTTAAGACAGTTTTTCCTCTTGAGGGCGGTGTTATTGCCGAGCTTGATTTAGTGGAAGAGCTTATAAGTATTTTTCTTTCTAAGGTTACTACCAGCAAGGTTGTTATGCCCCGAGTTGTGGCTTGCATTCCCGGTGAAATCACCGAGGTTGAAAAACGTGCGGTAGTAAATGCTATCAGCAGCTTCGGCGTAAGAAGGGTTTACCTCATTGAATCAGCAAAAGCCGCGGCCATGGGTGCAGATCTCGACATTATGAGTCCTCATGGCAGTATGATTGTAGACATCGGCGGCGGCACAACTGACATTGCAGTTATGTCTTTAGGCGGTGTGGCTGTAAGCAAAACCATAAAAAACGCCGGCAAATATATGGACGGCGAAATCATTAAGTACATCCGCCGCAAATATTCGCTAATTATCGGCGACACAACTGCCGAGCAGTGCAAAAAAGCCATTGGTTGTGTTATGCCTCCTTCAGAAGAAAAGGTGTTTCGTGTAAAGGGCAGAGATTCTATGAGAGGTCTGCCCCGCTATGTAGATATGAAATCCTCGGAAATTATGGAGGCTTTAGAAGAGCCTGCTATGAATATTATAAAAGGTATCAGAGAGGTGCTTGAAAAAACTCCGCCCGAGCTTATCGGTGACGTTTACACCGACGGCATAACCCTGACAGGCGGCCTTTCTCAGCTTGGCGGCTTTGCAGAGCTCATTGCCAAGCAAACAAAGCTTGAGGTACGAGTTGCCGAAAATCCCGCCGACTGTGTAGTTAAAGGCTGCGGTATGGCAATAGAATTTGTGGCAGATGCCGAACAAAACGCCCTAAGCTCGGTTAATCCCCTTTTGGCGGCATATTAATCTTATTACATACAAAAAACCAGACTTCGAATATATGAAGTCTGGTTTTAATATTATATATTGATTATTTTAATTCTGCATCTTCAGTCTTTGTATAGCCCACGCCATTGATAACAAGGTTTGAGCCGTCAAGGAAGTAAGTTAAAACATCCCCGTTGGTTTCGCCTGTGTAATAATCAACGCTCATGTAAATTTTGCCGTCGCTTACGGTGTACTTAAAGTTCATGTCAATGCCGTAGCCGGTTGTAACACCGTAGAACATCTGATAGGTCGGGTTAACCTGATACTTGGTTTTGTAGTTAGCTGTACCGTCGTCATAGAAGGTATATGTGCCGTAATCAGCCTCAGACCATGTTCCAAGTATATTCTTATCAATCTGAAGTGTAGTGATACCTGCTTCATCGGCAGATGCATTTGTAATTACATTGGGATCCATTGTAAACTTCGGAAGGTCGGTTTTCACAAACGCCCACTGAGAAACAGTACCCGAAGCGTCAACAAACTTAAATTTAAGAACCTTTTCGCCGTTTTCATTGTCCATAGTGTAAACAAACTCACCACCGGACATACCGAACATATAAAAGTCTGATTTAAGCACATTTACCTTGCCTGAAAGAGGCTCAACAGCAGATATGCTTGTAATAACATTAGGCAGTTCGGTGTCCTTTGCTACGTCATAGGTTGCAATCTCATAATTTCCGAAGTAAGAAATGCCGCCTCCTTTGAGGTAAACATTGCCGTTGCCGTCAAACTCGAAGTAAATTCCCGAGTTCTCGTAGCCCTGCTCTGCCCATACACCCTTAAGGTTTGCACCGAAAAACGCACTGTAAATCCATACACCGCCAAATACAACTGCGGCAACAATCGCAAAAGCCGCCGCGGCAACAATCACAGGAGTTACGATTTTTCGCTTTTTCTTAGGAACTGCCTCTTCGTTAAAATCTGAAGATGAACAGCCCAAACAATTACTGCAATCGCAACAGGCGTGCTGTGGCTCTTCGGTATATTCCTTACAAGCCTCATCATATGCATCGGTCATTTCTTCTGCATGCTCTTCGCTTTCAATATCCGGATTTACACTCTGCAAATCCTTTTCATTATCATTATTCACTTTTAACTCCTCCAAAAATGAGATAAATATAGTTTACTATGTATCAAAGAATAAATCAACAATTTTATTATGACAGTTTTGTGAAACCTTTGATTTTTAATAAAAAAACAAGACAAATCGGCGATTTTGTCGCAAAATTCCGTAAAAAATAACAATTTAATGAGATTAGCCACCTATATTTTTGCCAAATATAATATTGAACATTTTTCTAAAATATGGTAAAGTAAAAGTGTATTTTTCTTAATAAATTATTCAATGGAGATATAGTTATGAGTCACAATGAACTTTACAAAACATGGCTTGAAAAAGCCACCGAAGATACTGCACTTACCGCTGAGCTTAAGGCTATTGAGGGTAACGACAACGAAATTTACGAGCGTTTTTATACTCAGCTTAAATTCGGCACAGCAGGACTTCGCGGTGTTTTAGGTGCAGGTACAAACAGAATGAACATTTACATCGTTCGTCAGGCTACTCAGGGTCTTGCTAATTACGTTAACAAAACCTTCGGCGGCGGTGCAGTTGCAATTTCTCACGATTCAAGAAACAATGCTGACATATTTATGCTTGAAGCTGCAAAGGTTTTAGCCGCCAACGGCATCAAGACCTACATTACAAGCGAGCTTCAGCCTACACCTGTGTTAAGCTTTCTTGTAAGGCATTTTGGCTGTAAGGCAGGTATTATGATTACTGCAAGCCATAACCCTGCTAAATACAACGGTTACAAGGCATACGGCGAAGACGGATGTCAGATGACCGATGTAAGTGCAGGTATTGTTTATGACGAAATCTGCAGTATTGATATGTTCTCAGGCGTTAAGCTTATGGACCTTGACAAAGCAATAAACGAAGGTCTTGTTGAATACGTAAAGGATGAGGTTTACAGCGAGTACCTTAAGTGTGTTAAGGCTCAGCAAGCAAATGCAGGTGTATGCAAGGATGCCGACCTTAAGGTGGTTTATACTCCCCTTAACGGCACAGGCAACAAGCTTGTAAGAAGAGTTTTAAAGGAAATCGGTGTCGAGGACGTAAGCATCGTTAAAGAGCAGGAGCTTCCTGACGGTAACTTCCCCACCTGCCCTTTCCCCAATCCTGAAATCAGAGAAGCTTTGGAATTAGGTCTTAAAATGTGCGAGGAGGTTAAGCCTGACCTGCTTTTAGCAACCGACCCCGACGCAGACAGAGTTGGTATTGCTGTTCCCGAAAAGGACGGCTCTTACAGACTTATTACAGGTAACGAAACAGGCATTATGCTTACAGATTACCTCTTAAGAGTAAAAACCGAGCACGGTACATTACCCGAAAACCCCATTATTGTTAAAACTATCGTTTCAACTCAGCTTGTTAAGAGAATCTGCGAGGATTACAACTGCCAGATGGTTGACGTGCTTACAGGCTTTAAGTATATCGGCGAGGTTATTTTAGGTCTTGAGCAGAAAAACGAAGAAAGCCGCTTCCTTTTAGGCTTTGAGGAAAGCTACGGTTACCTTTCCGGAACATACGTAAGAGACAAGGACGCTGTAGTTGCTTCTATGCTTATTGCCGAGATGGCAGCTTACTACAAAAAGCAGGGCAAAACACTTACAGAGGTTATTGATGGTCTTTACGACAAATACGGTTACTACCTTAACCGCACACTTGACTTCTACTTCGAGGGTGCAAGCGGTATGGATAAGATGGCTGACATTATGAACACTCTCAGAGATAATGCTCCTGCCGAAATTGACGGCAAAAAGGTAATTGCGGTTTCAGACTATCTTTTAAGAAAAGCCTGTAACCTGGAGACAAATGAGACCAAGGAAATTGACCTGCCTAAGTCAAATGTTCTTTCCTATACACTTGAAGGCGGTAACGCTGTAATCGTAAGACCCAGTGGCACCGAGCCTAAGATTAAGCTTTACCTCACTTCTGTAGGTACTTCAAAGGAAAACACCTTAGAAATTATGGAAAGCCTTAAAACCTCTGCAAAGAAGCTTTTAGGCGTTGAATAATCAAATATAAAAGTTACGGCACCGCTTACAAAAAGCGGTGCCGTTTTTGTTATTTCATAGAAAGCGAATCGTTTAAAAGCATTGTGCTATACATAAACAGCACATCGGCGTTTTCAAAAACCACGTAATCAGCAAGCATACCGCTGCTGATATAACGCAAATCTACAAGAGTAATTTCGCTGTAGGCTTCGCAAAGCAAAGGTGTTATGCTTGAAGCAAAGGAATCCCGAAATATTATAAGCCTTTTTCCGCTTGGATTATTAGGATTCTTAACAGTTACCACGGGCTGATTGCCCGAAAGAAAGATTTCGTAAGGGTCTTTGCTCTGGGCTTTGCTCATATCATAAACTGCCTTTGCCCCCTCTACCTGCAAGCTGTTGATTGTATCATTTGTCAGGTAGGTTATGGTATCGGGTGTAACCATTAAAGCCGATTGACCTACGTAAACACCATTAAAAGGGTAATTGAGAGTATTCTCAGTGTAAGTATCCGAAAGGCTCTGCCCCATTCCTTCGGCAAGTCGGTTTGCAACGTCTGTGATTTTGTCCTGCCGCCAATGGGTGTCGGTAAAATAATAGTCGTCTTTGCTCAGCAAACCATAGATTTCAATATACTCTGCATAAGGCATAGCTTCGCGGATATTCTTCGAAAAAGCTTCGTAATCTAAAGAAAGATAGCCGTTTTCGTTGGCTAAAAACATATTTTTGTCGGGAATAATCGAGAGATAAATCTTGTTATCTTCAAGGTACATATCCTTAACTTTAGTAAATAAATCTGTAGCATAGGTATTGAGAGTTTTGTTCTGAGGATAGGTAAGCTTTGAAAGATGACCGTCTGCCACAAACAAATCATTATTATCCTTCTGCATAAAGGCATAAAGCCTTGTATACGCCTTTACGCTTCGAAATGTATCTCGCATTGGGAAGCGGTCGGTGGCATATTTTTCAAAATCCCCGGCAAATTCGCCGTTTGCAATCGTATTTACAGAAAACTCGGGAAAGCTTTCTAAAACTCTGCGTTCGCTTTCAGAATAATCAGGAGTCTGACCTGTAAAGCACCACACCGAAAAGATAGCTACAAACAATCCGCTTAAGAGGACAGTAAAGATGTTGCATAATTTTTTCATTTTTAGTCCTCCTTAAAATCTGAAATACAAAAAGGGATTGAAAGAACCATCTACGAGATAAGCTGTGCAAACTGCAAGAAGCAACACAAGCACCACAGGTTCGAAAAATTTTGTAAATTTAGCTTTGTTTGCAACGAGCTTGGGTACAGGTGTCGCACCAACAATCGCCACAATAAACACCACAATATAGCTTCTGGCGTAATAAAGGGTTTCGGTGCTTAAAAGCGGAATTCCGCCTCCACCGAACA
Organism: Ruminococcus sp.; assembly: GCA_017481395.1. Next base: position 8,731 of record JAFUPE010000060.1, read on the forward strand.
TAGAACCGATATATGAAAAAGCCTCGCTCATATCAGCGGCGTTAAAAATCACAAAGCTGATTATTACAAAGAAAATTAGATAAATATGACTTAACACCTTTGATTTATTAAGATATTTAAGCAGGAAGACCTTTTCGACTACAAGTAAAACCGCAAAGTAAAGTCCCCATATAATAAAATTCCAAGCCGCACCATGCCAGAATCCCGTAAGAAGCCAGACAACAAAGATATTAATAAACATTCTCAGCGTCTGCACCCTTGAGCCGCCCATGGGGATATATACATAATCCCTGAACCAACTGCCCAGAGAGATATGCCAACGACGCCAGAACTCGGTAGCACTTTTAGAGATAAAAGGGTAATTAAAGTTCTCCATAAAGGTAAAGCCGAAAATTTTACCTAAACCGATTGCCATATCGCTGTAGCCTGAAAAATCAAAGTAAATGTGAAGCGAAAAAGCAACTGCATACAACCAGTAAAAAGCAACGCTCTTGTCGTCACTGGCCTTAAAGGTATCGCAAAGCTCGCCAAGGACATTTGCAATGAGGATTTTTTTAGAAAGACCAAGCACGAATCTGCGAACACCCTCGGCACATTTTTCGAAGCTGTGAGTGCGGTTATGAAACTCTCTTTCAATATCGCTGTAACGGACAATGGGCCCTGCAATAAGCTGCGGAAAAAGTGCAATATACGCCGCTAAGTTAATGGGGTTACGCTGAGCCGGCACGTCTGCCCTGTATACATCAATATTATAGCTTAAAATCTGGAATGTGTAAAAGCTTATTCCGATAGGCAGTGTCACCTGTAAAAGAGGAATTGACAAGCCTGTAACAGCATTGAAATTGTAGATAAAGAAATCCACATATTTAAAATAAACCAAAAATCCTATTTCAAACACAAGTGCAAAAGTGAGCCACAGTTTTTTCAGTTTAGGCTTCACTTCGGTAAGCAAGCCGAAAACATAGCCTACCGTAACGGTAATAAGCATTAACAGCACAAGCCTTGGCTCGCCCCACGCATAAAACACAAGACTTGAAATAAGTAATGTAAGGTTCTTAAGCTTTTTAGGCGTTACCGCGTACAGAAGCAGTACGCAGGGTAAAAAGTAAAATAAAAACGGAATACTGGAAAAAAGCATTTATTAATCCTCCGAGGAAAGCTTGTTTTTACAGGGAACGCATTTATACACTCTTAATTATTAACGTATTAGAATGGATAAATCCACACCCTGCACGAAAAAAGGCTTTCTCACCGATATTAAACGTAAGCGAGAAAGCCTTTTGTTTAAAATATTACTCTAATGTAATTCCGTCTTCGGCAGCAATAGCACCATCGTCGGGAGCAATGTCCATACCGCCTACTGCAGCACCGTCGTCTGCAGGCTGCTCTTCAAAGCTTGTGGGACACATTACGAAGAATACTGTGTTACCTTCTGCCTCGCAAATCATTTCCTCTGCTTCTGTGCAAATGTTCCAGCGAAGGTTTGCGTTGTCCTCGAGAGTTTTTACAAAAGCGGCAACGTCGCCACCCTCTGCAACTGTGAAGATGTAGCCGACAAAAGGAATTGTGCCGATTGCAGGGCCAAACATAACGCCCTCTTCGAAGCCTTTGATTTCTTCGTTAAAGCCGTTAAGGAAGCCTTCTTCTACAGGCATTGTAGCAGGCATAAACTGAATTTCTTCGTTTGTAAGAAGTGCGTCTGCGATTTCCTGAGCTGTTTTGTCAGTAAGAGTTTTGAAATCAGCAAGAAGCTTTGTGCCTACTGTTGTGGGTGCGGGGTCAGTTGCAGGTTCGGTAGAACCTGTGCCACCTGTACCGCAAGCGGACACTGCGAGCATCATAAGTGCGGCGAGAATAATTGCAATTGTCTTTTTCATTTTGGTTACTCCTTTAATTTAAATTAATTTATTGTGGCGGTAAAACTACCGTCAGTTTCGTTTTGAACAAGGGTTACAGCGGCATTTCCTTTAGAGCTTTTAAGTGTCATCTTAGCCTCAGGAAACTCGTCCTGACGCTCAATTTCCCACACAAAAGCGACTTGCCCTTTTAAAGCTATGCTCTTCACTCTTTCTCCTGTATCAAGGATTATAAAACCATCAGACACAGAAACCGAGGTTTCTTCTTCAAGCTCCATTTCAACAGGCAACGAGAGCACAGGTGAAGACCTCATATCGAAAGTATTGGCAGGACTGATGTCGTAAAAAACAATTGAATCTGAAAGCTGTTGGCCGTTAAGCACAATATTGGGCTCGAAATAATTGCCAAAAGCGGCTATAGAGAATATAAGCACTATACACGCGGCAAGGGAGCTTACCAATGGGATAAGGTAAATTTTGCTTTTTTTAGGCTTTGCATTAACTACCTTTTCATAAAGCTCGTCGGGTGCTTTTATGCTATTATAAGCATCAAGCTGTGTTTTATTAAACATCCTATTCCTCCTTTCTGATGATTTCTCTGGCTCGCTTAAGCCGCATTTTTGCGGCAGAAAGACTTATACCCAATACATCTGCAGTCTCCTGCAGACCTAAGCCCTCGAGACAGTGCAACACAACTGTGCTCTTGTACTTTTCGGGTATACATGAAAGGATTTCGAAAAGCTCCATTCTGCCCTTTGAAACCGAATCCACAGGCTCGATTTCAATATCGCTGTGAATTTTTAACCTTACCTTTCGGCTTCTGAGCATATCGTGGCATCGGTTAACCGTTACACGCAGAAACCATGCTTTTTCGTGCTCATCATCCTTAAAGGAAGGAACTGCGGATATATACTTGATAAACACGTCCTGCACAGCATCCTGAGCATCCATATCACTTTGAAGCTCAGCCACAGCTACTCGGTAAAGCATATCTGCATATTTGGTATAAACTGCTTCGATATTAGGTTTTGAGCTTGAGAAATTATCCACTTTCTTAGCCCTCCTGTTATATAAACGATTCAAAAGGCAAAAAGGTCACAAACAAAATGTGACCTTCTTAAAATTTTATAGATTTTAAAAATATTCGCCGATGGGATATGGAATTTCGATTTTAGCAACATACTTCTGTATTGCTGTGGCATCCTTAATGTTAACTTTATCGTCAGCATTTACATCCGAACAGCTTAAGGCATCAACGCTTAACTCTTCAAGCTTTGCAGCATATTTCTGAATAAGAGTAGCGTCCTTAATATTAATTTTGCCGTTTCCGTCGGAATCGCCTAATATCATTCTTTCCCAAGCATCTGTTGTATTATCCTCTCCTGTGGTTGTACCGGGGATGATAATTGGTGTATCGTTACCGCCCTGCGAAGGCTCAACTTTGCCGTCTGTGGTGGTGGGGTCAGTTGAGTCTGTAGATTTTTCAGAGGGGTCGGTGGAAATTGTAACGTCCTCTAAGGGACCGGTACCATCTGTAGGATTAGATGGGTCAACAGGGCCAGTAGGCTTAACGTTTGGCTTTGTGGGAAGTGTGGGCTCTACCGGGTCGGTCTCGGGAGGAATAATAACCTCAACTGCCTCGCCGATTGCATAGGAAATAGTCTTAGAAACCTCTTTGCCGCTTTGAGTTTTTGCGGTTGCAGTAAGTTCGTATGTGCCAACCTCTGCAAAAGTATACGAAGCTGTATTTTCAGCACCAATTAATCCTCTGCCGTTTACCGAAAAGGTTACGGTATAGTCTTCCTCTGTACCATAAAGCTCTGCTTTAAGTGTAATCTCAGTGCCTACACTCTGGGCACTGGATTTGTCTGCACCAAAGTTAAGCTCAAGGGGAATTTCTTCTACAACGGTATCCTTTAAAAGTGCACCAACTCGTGCAAGAGGAACAGAAATATTGTCTGCGTCCTCTTTTTCGTGAGAAGTTGAAGGCTCGTAGGAATATTCTTTATTAGCATTGTCAAGACAAGAAGGGTCGTGAGGAAGCGTATTCATGGCAGATGTGCCGAAGGTAGATACAAGCATTGCACCGATACCATTTTCTTCGATATAAGCCTTATCAATACCAAGGTGCTCCATAGGAATTTTGATTTCGTAAATAAAGCCGTCGTCAGCGTCGTAGCCTTCGTCAAAGAAATCTACCCAGTCGGAATTATCTGAGTAACTGTCACCGATTACTCGGCTGCCGCCATAGCCGTTAACACCGATAATTTCATCAGAAAGTGTACCGTAGTCCCATGCAATTTCAAAGCCGTTGCGGTTCTTAACTCCGGGGTCATTTGTGGGTCTTCCGATATTAACTGACTCTGTATAATTAAAGAAGCCTTCGTCGTCAAGAGGAATAATTGCGGCACCGCCGTTAGTGTTGGCAGAATCAAACGCAATAAACGTATCAATATTTGTATCAAAGGTTAAGCCTGAACCCCACACGGAGTCGGACTCTATCCAGTTATTTGTCTTAACGTCAAGCTCGCGTGCTTTGCCGTCAGCATGCTTTGCAGGGTCAACGCTTAGCACCATATACATAGGAAGACCTGGGTTCCAGATAGAACCATTAGGCTTCTGAGCCGAGAATATCTGGTCGCCACCAAGAACACCGCTGACGTTAGCCATTTCCCACATAAAATAAAGGTTTTCATTATCCCATGATGCGTACAGTGCGTAATTATCAACAGAACGTTCGTGAATTGCAGAGGGCATATATACTCGAGGGTCGTCGTTTGCAACACCCTGTGCAATAAGCATCGATTCATCCCAGTCAGAGGGATCTCCGTCGACAGTGATTGAAGACGAGAATTTGCCCAGCTGCATATCGGGATTTGTAGCGTAGTTTCCGCCTACAGCGGCTGTTGTAGCACCATCTGTAGGTGAATAAAAAGAAGCCTCGGTTGCCTTGAAGGTTTTATAATATTTTAACTCGGTTACTGTAACAGTACCATCTTTACCCTCAGCTTTAAGTGTAAGGGTTACCTCAGAGTTACCGATTTTGCCTTGACCTACTGCAATCGTAGTACGCTCGGTATACTCGAACTCGGCACCATTATCAACAGAATAACTGCCCTTAACTGCATTTTTAAGGTCGATATCTACGTTAAGTGCATCTGAACCAAACTTTGTACCCGAAGCAACGTATGCAAAGCCGTAAGGCTTGGAGTCAGGCTTACCGTAATCTACCCATTGCAAATCTTCCGACAAAAGCTTACACTGCCCCACCTTAAGAGCAAGTCCGCCTGCTTCTGGATACTGTTCGGAGCCGTCTAAATCACCGTCAAGACCGTCATTGAAAATGATACTTTCTGACTTATAGGTACTGTCGAAAGTAAGGTAATATAAACCCGAGTTCGAATCAAAGCTCATTGCCTGACCCGGCCAATCGCCATTTTCCTTGGTACCGTAAGCATAGCAATAAACATTTTCCCAATTGTATTTGGAGTTATCGAAATATACAATTGACGCACCAACAGGCGAGTCGGTCTTTGTATATGTATATATTTTCTCCACGGCATCTGCACCTTCGCCTGCTTTGAGGGTAAGCACAAACTTATCGCCTGCTTTGCCATCTTTGCCGATAGTTATCGTATCGCCATCAGCAAACTCAAGCTCTTCGCCGCCGTTTAATGAATATGTACCTGTAGAAACCTCGGTTAGCGAAAGTTTAACCGTAAGGCTGTCTAAAAAGTCGCAATCTTCAACAGAAGCAGACACCGTAACACCAATGCCTTCAAAAGCTTTCCAAGAAAGATTCCAGCACGGATTGCCGTAATCGTTATTACCGGCTGACGTACCTATAATACCAATCTGCCCGTTTTTAGGAAAATTAAGATTTACAGTCTGATGGGGATTGCTGACATTTTCAGAACCACCATCGTTAATATTAAACTCTGTGAAAGACGTGGTTGCTGTAAAGGCGTAAATATTACCATCAACCTTGGTCATCTTAACACCTGGCCAGCTTGGAGCACCTGAGCCTGACCACCAATAGACGTAGACGTCGCTGTTCCAGTCAGAGGGCTTTTCAAAATAGAAGGTATCCCCTGCCGCCGCGTTTACTGTCGCCATAACACTCAAGGCACTTAAAGCCATAACAAGTGCTAAAACTAAGCTTAATAATTTATTACTCTTTTTCAATTGAATCTCCTCCCTTTGAGATAAGAATATAAATATTATATATCTTTTTCCACTTATTAACAATGGTTTTCAACACAAAAAATAATTTTTGTCTATTTTTACAATAATATGTCAAAAAATAATAATATACCGACCTATAACATTGAAACTTTTTTAAATTGCTGATATAATCTAAGGTACGAGGTATTATTATGAGAGAATTAACTGTTAACAAAAATGACGCAGGTCAACGCTTAGATAAATTTCTTTCTAAAAAATTTAAAACAATGCCGAAATCCCTGATGTACAAATACATCCGCATAAAGTGCATTAAGATAAACTCTAAAAAATGCAAAATAGACGATGTACTTAAAGAGGGCGACGTGCTGACCTTTTACATAAAAGACGAATTTTTCGAGGAGGTTCCCGAAAGCTACGACTTTATGAAAGCACCGAAAAAGCTCAGCATTGTTTACGAAGACGAAAATATTATGCTTATTGACAAGCCTCAGGGACTTTTAGTGCATCCGGACAAGGAATATCACTTTGACTCGCTTGTGGCAAGGGTTAAGCATTACCTTTATGACAAGGGCGAATATAAACCTAAGGAGGAAAACTCATTCTCCCCTGCTACTGTTAACCGCATTGACCGAAACACAGGCGGAATTGTAATTGCTGCTAAAAACGCACAGGCTCTTAAAACCCTTAACCTTCTTATGAAGGAAAGAAAGATAGATAAGTACTACCTTTGTCTTTGCGAGGGTACCTTCAAGAAAAAAGAAGGTATTATTGAAAGCGGACTTAAGAAAGACGAAAAGAGCAACACCGTTACCAAAGTAAAGCTTGGCAGTACAGACAGCAAGGAGTCGGCAACACAATACAGGGTTATTGACGAAAAAGACGGATACTCTCTTGTAGAGTGCAAGCTTCTGACGGGCAGGACTCACCAGATAAGGGTACATATGGCCTCACTTAAGCACCCTTTGGCAGGTGACACAAAGTACGGCGGTAAAGCACTTAAAATCCACGGAAACATAGGACAGGCACTTTACTCGTACAAGCTGAGGTTTACCGGCTGTGAAGATACCGCAGTTGCATATCTTGATGGCAAAGAATTTGAAGTAAATAATATTTGGTTTGCAAAAAACGGACAAATCTGCCTTTGATTTGTCCGTTTGATTTTTAGTATAATATTTTCATAAACGCCGCCATTGTACCGCGTTTGCCCCCTGTTGCTCTGTGCGACCACAAAAGGTCAGCATTGCATCTTGTGCAAAGGTCAGAAATAATAATATTTTCCTCCTTAACACCTTTACTCATAAGCAACAGCTTGTTGGTAAGGGCAAGGTCTGCCATATATTTGCCATTTTCTTTTGCTGATAAAACCGAAGCCGTATCAATTTCGGTTAAAGCTTTGAAGTAACTTGCACAGCCTTCGTCAATTTCGTAACAGCACTTGCCGATAACCGGACCAATGGCACATATTAAATCCTCGGGGTTTGTAGAAAACTCGCTTGCCATTTCCTTTACAACGTTAACCGCAATTTTATCCACCGTACCACGCCAACCTGCGTGTGCAAGACCGATTGCGTGAGTTTTTTTGTCAATAAAAAATATGGGCGTACAGTCGGCGTAGTAAGTAACAAGGGTAACATCCTTGTCGTTTGTAATAAGTGCATCGGCAGACTGCCACTTTCGCTCGGTTAAAATGCCGTGTCCCCTGTCATCTTTAGTTACTTTCTTAACCTTTGCTTCGTGGATTTGTACAGAGCCACAGAGGCTTTCATATTCAAAGCCTGCCGACTCACACATAAGCATGTAATTATTAAGGACTGTGTCTCGGTTGTCACCTCTGCCAAAGGCAAGGTTCATACTTTCGCAAACACCTTTTGACACACCGCCAAGACGCGTAGAAAAAGCGTGGCGGATAAAGGGAATGTCATTTAATACATTATAGGTTAAATAAGGCGTTGTGTCGCCCTTAAGGGTCATAACTGCAGAATTAATCATTTTTTCACCTCAAAAGTATTTTACAACAGCATAAAACAACTTGCAAGTAGCAATAAGATATGATAAAATATTTATGTTACAAATATATGGGATAGGATGTTTTATAATGAACAACTCCAAAAAGCTTTTCGGCGAAAATATTATTCACAACTGCGACTACTGCCAGCATTGTGTAGTTGAAAGCGAAACTAACTTCTGCAAGGTAAAGAAAAGCATTAACAATAAAGGCAAATGCTCTAAATTTACGTACAACCCCACTATGCGTAAGGTAACCTTGCAAACTTTAGGCGATTACAGCAAGGAAGATTTTTCACTTTGATTTTAAGCAGGCTTTTTTAAAAAGCCTGCTTTTGTTTTATAGCAAAAGAAAACCACTCGCAATGAGTGGTTTTTCTTTTAATAATCTTTTATTAAGCAGTGCGTTTCTTTACGTAAACGCAAGCTACAGCCGCAAGCAATACAAGCACTGACATATAAACAAAGGTAATACTGTCGCCTGTTTTAGGTACATCAGGCTTGGGGAGCGTTGTTTCTACTGTTGCTTCTAAAGTTACAGGTGCTTCGGTAGACTCAACTGTTGTGGGTGCAGCTGTGGTTGTGGGTGCCTCGGTAGGCTCGGCTGTTGTGGGTACAGCTGTAGTTGTGGGTGCCTCGGTAGGCTCGGCTGTTGTGGGTACAGCTGTTGTTGTGGGTGCCTCGGTAGGTTCGGCTGTTGTGGGTACAGCTGTGGTTGTAGGTGCCTCGGTAGGTTCGGCTGTTGTAGGTACTGCTGTGGTTGTAGGCGCCTCGGTAGGTTCGGCTGTTGTAGGTACAGCTGTGGTTGTGGGTGCCTCGGTAGGCTCGGCTGTTGTGGGTACAGCTGTAGTTGTGGGTGCCTCGGTAGGCTCGGCTGTTGTAGGTACAGCTGTGGTTGTAGGTGCCTCGGTAGGTTCGGCTGTTGTAGGTGCCGCTGTGGTTGTGGGGATTTCGTTAGCAGTATTCACAAACTTATACTTGATGTTTGCTCTGCCGTCAGTCACAGCACTTGCAATAAGTGCATCTGACTTCACAGGCTGGCCTTCGGCATCATCGGCATTTTGCGAATAAAGTGCACTTAAGGTATATCCCTCAGCATCCATTTCTGAAATTACATAGCCGATATTAGCAGGAATATTTGAGAACTCTAAGCTTTCGCCTGCCTTGAGACTAAAGGTATAGGTATCGCCATTTACGCTATCCTGATTTACATTAGAGATGTTTTTCCAGATAGCTTCTGCATAATCTGTTACATCCTCACCATTAATGGAGGTAAGCTTGAAGTTATAAGTAAACTCGTCATCAAGATATTCTTTCTTCTGCTCGGCAGTAAGAGCTGTGTAGTCAACCTCTTTTTCGACCTCTACTGAAGTATGTACAGGAAGGTTGAAGCGGATATAAGCATTAGCGTTAAACATACCACGCTCAACGAAATAAATGGTCATCGTATGAGTTTCTGTGGGGTCATAGGTTTTGCCGTTTGCAATAAATTCGCCGAGAATACCTTTACTTGTAGTAGCCTCAGCTACAAGGCCTTCTCTTGCTTTGGTGTTAAGAGGGTCAGGTGTTGCTTCCTGAGAAAGCACGTCAGTAATTGCACCTGTGGTAACGGTAGCCTTGCCCTCTGAGAAGTCAATCTTACCCTTTGCCATTTTATGGGCACCGCCCATATCAAGAACAAGCTCGCCGTCGATATAAACTAAAAGGTCATCATCGCCCATAAACTCGAAGGTAGTGGCAACCTCATTACCATTTTCGTCAAGGACCTTACCATTTGAAGAAAGCGTAAAGGGAATTTCGTACTTAACGGCATAACCATACTTTAGGTCACGCTTAGCTGTATAGTTGTAATCACCCTCTGCACTTAAATCAGGGTCAGCGGAATTAAATGGGAAGAAACCATCGCCCATATCGTTGTCGTAGCTCCACTCGGGCTCTACGGCAGAAAGTTCTTCAAAGTTCCAGTCTCTTACACCATCTGAACGCTTTGCCCAGTCTGTACCGTTAAAGTAAATATCATTCTGACCTGTGGTAACACCTGCAGGATTACCATCGGTATCAGTAAGATTGTTATTAACATCATGCTGATAAGAACGAGTTGAGAATTGATAGTATGTAACGCCTTTATTATCAATTACATCAAAGGGGAAGTTGAGATTTTCATAAACCTCGCCCATCTGTACACTTCTGCCCTTAGCGGTAAGCTTGTTGTAAATATCTGCTGTTTCAGATTTGTTTTTGTCAATAACAAGCCAGAAAGAATTATAATCCTTGTCTGCGTTCATAGGAACAGAAATGATTTCGCCAGTTGGAGTCATAAGGTTAACTTTCATTGAATCAGGCATACCCCAGCTTTCAAACTTGAAGTTAATACCAATCTGGGTATCCTCAACACCCGAATAAAGGTCATCCTGAAGGACATTACAGTCACTACCACGCTCAGCAAAGTAATAGTTTGTACCGGGCTCGATAACCTCAAAAAGGCGGAAGGTATTTTCTCCGTTGGGGTCGCCGTCGGTAAAGGGCATTGTTTTATAGTCTTTGCCGTAGTTAAAGGAGAAGTTAAGAACCATAGCTGACTGCTCGATTTCTTTGGTAAGCCATTCTTTATCAAAATAAGGAGTCTTAACGGTACCGGAAGAGCTAACCTGAGCAGGTACGCCGTCCACAAGACAATCTGCAAAAACGCCCTGAGCAACTGCGTTGGGATTGCTGCGATTAGCAAGGTTTGCAGTCCAAGTAAATTTATAAAGCTCCTGAGGAAGCTGTGAATAATCGAATATGGTGTTAACATCCTGCTTATAGAAGTTACCAAAATAAATAGGTGTGTTAACGCCATTTGCTTCATAATAATCAGAAGCGGCGTTGTTAAGCATATGATAGGGCTCGTTGGTATAAGACTGGGCTACACCCTGTAAAATGTTTGAGCCTACCATTTCGGAATCATAATAATAGTCGTAAAGGCTTGAACTGAAGGTTTTAGTACCTACAACTGTGTCGCCTGTTCTCGCTTGTGCGTTCTGCATTGATGTAAAAACAACCACTGTAAACACAGAAAAAGCAATAATAACCGACATCAGCACCGAAAGTGCTCTTTTTGAAAAAGTTTTAATTTTCATCAAAAATCCTCCTTTGGGGTATTTTACAATTTGCAAATGTAATTCCTGCAAAATCGTATAGTAAAGTAGTAACAACTACAATTTCGATTATAGTGGTAATTTTAGCCATTGTCAATACAAAAGATAATTTTCAACCATAAATAAGATAGGTTTTGTTGGTGTTTTTTGTTCATTATTACTTGTTATACATAATTTTACAATATAAAAGCAAAAATCGCCTTACTACTAATTTTGAAGTAAGACGACTTATAAATTGCATAATTGGTTAATAATATTTCGCAATATGAAGAATTTTGTCCTTTGCACGACGTATTTGTCTGGTGACTGTGGAGGGATTTACTCCTCTTTCGTCTGCAATATCCTTCATTTTTTTGCCGTTAATGTAATACTCGCTTAAGGCTTTAAACTCTAAGGGGGTCAGTTCCTCATTCATAGCCTTATAAATAATACTTAACATTCTTCTGCGTTCTGATGCGTTGGTGCTCTCGCCATGATAGCGGTCAAAAGCAAGTGCATCAAGAACAACGTTATCACACAAAACAGTTTTACGCGGCAATAACGACACCTCCCCTTGAGGCTAAAAGCTCGCAGGTTTTCATACATTCCACGTACATTGTTCTTAAGGTAACCAAACCGCTTCTGAGCTGTCTTGCTTCGTCGCCGCTTGTATGCTTAAGCTTTTCTTTTAATCTGTCGATATCCTCCTTTACCTTCTTCGCGTTTTCCAAATATTCGCGAGACCATTTGATGTAATCCATAACATATACCTTCCTTTCGATAAGCTTCATCCTTCATTTAACAAATCGGGGCGTATTCGTTAAATTTACAGTTTTTTCCTGTAATTCTATTTTAGCAATGTTTTTTGAGAATTTCAATAGTTTTTCGAATATTTGTTCGATATTTGATAAAACTGAGAAAACTTCACAAGTTTTGTCGCTTTTTCTTTAAATTTTTAATGCATACAAAAACGGCTGTTCCCTACTTTAGAAACAGCCGTAAATTTATTTGTTATTTGAAATAATTCTTTTTGAAATCACAACACCCTCATACTTGACCTTTGCCTGAACCCTTCCCTTGAAAGTTTCTTTACATTCAGGGCAAACAAAATACGCGTGCATGGCGTTGTTCTTTTTGCTCCATTTGGATTTTCTCACGCAACGCACGTTGCATTCGGGACAATCAAAGAAAATCTGTTGGCGGTCTATGTCGGGATTGTTGATGTTAGTAATATATTTGTTTTTGAATCTCAGCTTCTTAAAAAACTCGTCATCGCATTCTTCCACAAATTCTTCGAAGTGACGGCGATTATAAAGTGCCTTAAGACACTTAAGACTCAGGTATGCATCATCAAGTGCACGGTGAGACTGATTTTCGCCCTCTACAAACCCTAAAACCTGAGCACAGGAAGAAAGTCCCAGCATTCTGTTCTGAGAGCTGACGCCTAATGAGTATTCGCAGTATTTCTGCAAATCACAAAAGCTTTTCATAAAAGGCAGGTTAGCATCAAGGAAATGAAGCTCACAATTATCGATAAGGGTGTGTAAGTCAGTATTGCTCCATGTAAGCAGAGTATCGTCGCCTAAAAACTCTGCAAACTCATCAAGAACATAAGGAAAGGTACCCTTTGCACTTAAAAGCTCTGAAAAATCTATATTCAGAATCTTTTGAACACACGGATGAATACAATTCGCAACTGTAGGCTTAACAAACGTAGAGAATGTATCGATAACGTTAAGCCGTTTATCAAGCTTAACTGCACCGAATTCTACAATTTCGTTTACGTACTTGCCAAGTTCTTTACAAAAAGCCGTATTCCATTCTAAATCAAGGATTACCAAACTCATTTTTTAAACGCCTTTTTCATTCTGAGTTCTTTTGAAAGTATGGTTTTTCTCATTCTTACCGAAACCGGAGTAACCTCTACAAGCTCATCATCTGCAATAAATTCGAGGCACTGCTCAAGAGAAAGAATGGTGGGAGGAACCAGTCTGAGAGCATCATCAGAACCTGATGAACGTGTATTTGTCATGTGCTTACGCTTACATACGTTTACAACAAGGTCGTCTGACTTGGGGCTTTCGCCGACAATCATTCCCTCGTAAACCTCAACGCCTGCACCGATAAAAAGTCTGCCTCTTTCCTGTGCCTGATAAAGGCCATAGGTAACACT
>JAFUPE010000061.1 GCA_017481395.1 Ruminococcus sp.
ATGACAAGTTACCTTACAAAGATAATCCTTTCATAGATTTCTTTAACCCCACAGACCCCGACGAGGAAGAAGAAAAGGAAGAAGAAACCCCTGAAGCCACTCAAGCCTACGATGACTCTCACCTTTACGGCAATGGTGAAATTGTTCTTAACCCCTACCCTGCCGACAAAAATGACTCTGCAAAATACAACAACCAGACCGCTTTTGAGAAGGTTTCTCCCTCGGCTGTAGGTATTGTTTGCTACAAAGGCGAAGACAAACAAACACCAATGGGCACAGGCACAGGCATTATTATCAACACCGACGGTTACATTGCTACCAACAGCCATGTTATCGGCGACAGCAAAACTGCTTTTCTTATTGATGTTGTTTTAAACGACGGCAATACCTACGAAGCAAAGGTTGTAGGTATTGATACCAGAACAGACCTTGCAGTGCTAAAAATCGAGGCAAAGAACCTTGTTCCTGCTGAATTTGCCGACTCTGACCTTGCATCAATCGGTGAGGACGTTATTGCAGTAGGCAATCCCGGCGGTATGGAATTCCAGAACACTCTCACCCGTGGTGTTATTTCTGCCAAAGACAGAACTCTGGATCTTTCCACTCAGGTTAAATACATACAGACCGATGCCGCCATCAACCCCGGCAACTCCGGCGGCCCTCTGTGCAATCTTTACGGTCAGGTTATCGGTATAAACTCTGCAAAAATCTCATCCGAAGAATATGAGGGTATGGGTTTTGCAATTCCCAGCCGCACTGTCAAAGAGGTTGTAGATGACCTTATTAAGCAGGGATATGTAGGCGGTAGAGTTAAAATCGGCATTATGGGTACTGCAGTTACCTCTGCTGAGGCTATGTACAACAACATTCCCCAGGGCATCCTTATCTCTGAGGTTATCGAAGGTGGCCCCTGTGACAACGGCAAAGTAAAGGTTGGCGACATTGTAGTTTCCATTGATGAATATGAAATCAAGTCTTTCAACGATATTTTTACAGCTCTTACCTATTACAGCGAAGGCGACAAAGCTACCCTTAAGGTATATCGCCCTGACATTGAAGACTATGTTGAGATAGAAATCATATTACAAGCTGACCGTTAACCACAGGTTAGCCCCTTGAGGGCAATTCCGCCTTTGGAAAGATTCATATATACGCAACCTTTCATTAACGGCGGATCGGTTTATACTCTGTTATAATCGCACCGCAGGTGCCACCAAAACATTTGCAAAGCAAATACATCATTTTGCTTTGCAAAACATCACTCGGCACAACCGAACATCACATTGCCAAAGGCCATACATCACTTTGCGTAAGCAAACTTTCTTCAACAGCGGTTTTTTTTCAACTTTCTCTACAATTTCATATTATACAAGAAAAACACTTCATTTTTAAAAATACCCGTTGACAAAACCGCCCGAATTTATTACTCTATTATAAGAGCTTTCCTCTCTACTCACAGTGGAGATATTGATAAAATCTTGCTTTTTAAGGCTTTTTCGGAGGTATTTTCTTAAAATGGATGAAAAAAAGCTTAAATCTACAATTGCAAATAATATTACATTTTTCCGCAAACGCTCAGGTCTTACTCAGGGCAAACTTGCCGAGATGATAAACTATTCCGACAAATCCGTTTCCAAATGGGAACGTGGCGACGGTCTGCCTGATGTTACGGTTCTTGTAAAACTTGCAGAAATTTTTGATGTTACTGTTAACGACATTGTTTCAGAAGACAAACCCGAGGAAAAGGTGCTCCCTACCCG
>JAFUPE010000062.1 GCA_017481395.1 Ruminococcus sp.
GCTGATGTTTCCGAGCAGATTTCTACAGCAGGTACAGAGGCATCCGGTACAGGTAACATGAAGTTTATGCTCAACGGTGCAGTTACCCTCGGTACTTACGACGGTGCTAACGTTGAGATTGCTCAGCAGGCAGGCGAAGAGAACGAGTATATCTTCGGTGCACGCGTTGAGGAGATTGACTCCCTCAAGGCAGGCGGCTACTGGCCCAGAGGTATCTATGATACCAATGCTGAGGTAAGACGTGTTATTGACTGCCTCGTAAACGGTATGTTCTCTGACGACGGTGCTCAGGGCGAAGGCAGCTTTAGAGAGCTTTGGGAGGGCTTACTTGACGGCAAGAGCTGGCATGCTCCCGACCACTACTTCATTCTCAGAGACCTTCCCGATTATATCGAGACAAAGATTCGTTGCAACAAGGAGTATTCCGACAGAATCGCATTTGGTACAAAGTGCTTAAAGAACGTTGCCAACGCTGGCAAGTTCAGCTCTGACAGAACAATCCTTCAGTATGCAACTGAGCTCTGGTACGTAAAGTAATTTAATAACTTTAACATTGACGGCGACGGATTTTTCCGCCGCCGTTTTTTTGTAGGCATATCAGACAAATCGCAGTTGACACTGTTAGACGTATATGTTACTATTAGGTTAGAAACCCAAAGGAGGCATACTTATGAAACCTAACCTGTTAAAAACTCTGTCACTTGTAGCTGCACTTTTGCTTTTAGTTTGTGCACTGCCCGTTAACGCGGTGCTTGCCGCCGACAATACCACCGATTCGGGCCTTACATATACCAAAAACGGCAATGATGCCGTAATTACAGGCTGTAACGGTAACCCAAAAGAAGTGGTTATCCCCGAAAAAATAGGCAACTTAACAGTTACCGAAATAGCCAAAGATGCCTTTAAAAACGGCGGATTTGTGTATATAAGCATTCCAAAGACAATCGAAAAAATTGGTGCGGATGCTTTTCTTGATTGCTATGCAATTGAAACTGTAGATATTGCCGATATCGGTGCGTGGTGTGAAATCGACTTTAAGAACGAATACGCAAACCCCGCAAAATCTGTTTACGCAAAGCTTTGTATTGACGGTGCCGAGCTAAAAAGCCTTTATGTTCCCGATGGTACAGAAAAAATCGGAGCATTTGCATTTTTCGGAAACACCGGTATTGAAAAGGTGTTTATTCCTCAGTCAGTAAAATCCATAGGGCAGATGGCGTTTAAAGGTGCCACGAAAATCAAGAACATATACTGTATTTCAACCGCCAAGGAATGGGAGGCAATAACCGAGAAAGCACCTGCCTATATACCCGACAAGGCAGATGTCCGGCTTATTAATCCCAAGGAAACTACTATTGACGGACTTATGTACATCGAGGAAAACGGCAAAATTGTAATTACAGGCTACGAGGGCAATCTTTATAAGCTTACTATTCCTGCTGAGATTGACGGCAAGCCTGTGTCGAAAATTGACAGCTATGCCTTTGAGGGTATAAATACCCTTGCAGAAGTTATTCTGCCCGACACAATCAAAGAGATTTTCCCCGGTGCGTTTTGCGAATGTAAGTATCTGACAAAGATAAATATTCCTGAAGGCGTAGATTTTATCCACGAGGAAGCTTTCAGAGGCTGTCAAAGCCTTTTAGAGCTTTCCTTACCGTCAAGTGTAAGAGAAATAAGCTATTATGCATTTAACGGGTGTCAGAGCATTGCAAAGCTTAAAGTACCCGAGGGCACAGAGATAGTTGCTGACCATGCTTTTAGCGATTGCTATAATTTAAAAGAAATTTCTCTTCCTTTAACACTTACTCAGCTTGCAGGTACGGCTTTTTACGATACCGCCTACTTTAAAAACACCGATAATTGGACAGACAACGCACTTTATATAGATGGTTGTCTTATAAAAGTTAATGAAAATACAGAAGGCGAGTTTTATATTAACGCAGGCACTAAAATTATTGGTGACTATGCTTTTTATGATTGTAAGAGTATAACCGAAATCATAGTTCCCGATAGCTTAATAAGCGTTGGAAACTACTGTTTTTACGGATGCTCGGGGTTAAGCAGTATTAATATCCCTCATACTGTTCAGTACATTGGTTACAACGCATTCAGCGAATGCAGAGGGCTTAATGCCATAAACTTCGGCGGCAACAGTCTTCAGTGGTCAGCGGCAGTTGGCGAAAATAATGTTGGTGTCCGCGACAGTATTATTAATTTTGGCAAGGAAAATGAGTATATCCTTGGTGATGCTAACCTTGACGGCAGGCTTAACGTAAGAGATGCCACAGCTATTCAGAAGCACGCGGCAAAAATCGTGATTATTGAGGGCAAAGCTTTAGAGCTTGCTGACTTTAATGCCGACGGTAAAATAAATGTACGAGATGCAACTGCAATTCAGAAGCATATAGCAGGAATGCATTACTAAAAAGTTAACACGCAAGAAAAAAGCGGCGGATTTTTCCGCCGCTTTTTCCGTTTGCCACGGAGGGCGATTCCGCCTTTAGACAGATTTGTTTATAAATAACGTTTTATTAACGGCGGAGTGGAGGTCTTCGTTAGGAGGTTGCTGAGGTGGTTAATTTTAGGTTGAAAGTCTTTGAGATTTGTAGTAACATATACATTAGATTTAATTAGTTCGGTGAGGTAAAATGAAAAACAAAAGCAAAGCAAATAAATCATCCTTAAGGCGTTTTTTGCCCTACTACAAAAAGTACAGAAGCACCATGGTCAAGGACCTTCTTTGTGCCGCACTTACCACCATTTGCGAGATTATGCTGCCTCTTTTAGTGCGTGAAATCACAGGCAGAATATCCTCAGACCCTTTAAGTTTAACAGTGGGTTTTGTAATTACTATAGGTGCGGCTTACCTTGCAATGCGTCTTATAGACGGACTTGCTTACTATTACATGGCAAATGTAGGTCACGTTATGGGAACAAAAATTGAGACAGATATGCGAAAAGATTTGTTTTCGCACTTGCAAAAGCTTCATATGGGTTACTATGATAACGCCAAGATAGGAACATTGATGTCAAGAATAACCAATGACCTTTTCGACGTTACCGAGTTTGCTCATCATTGCCCGGAAGAATTCTTTATTGCAGGCATCAAAATCATTGCCGCCTTTGCAATTCTTTGTACCTTCAACGTACCGCTTACTCTCTTGGTGTTCCTCGTAATTCCGCCTATGATTATTGCCCTTACTCTTTTTAACCGCAAAATTAAAAAGGGATTTCGACATCAGCGTACTCAGATTGGCGAGCTTAACTCACAAGTAGAGGACAGCTTGCTTGGCATAAGAGTGGTAAAATCTTTTGCAAACGAAGAAATTGAGAACGAAAAATTCGATAAGGGTAACCGAAAATTCTTTGATATTAAAGCTAAAAACTATAGGTATATGGGCCTTTATCAAGCAACCACACGTTTTTTCGAAGGCTTTATGTATATAGTTGTTGTGGTTGCAGGTACGCTCTTTATGATGCATGGTCATATCAGTCCTGCGGACTTTGTGGCTTATCTCTTGTTTGTTTCAACTCTGCTTACGTCTGTAAGGCGAATTGTCGAGTTCGCCGAACAGTTTCAGCGTGGTATGACCGGTATCGAAAGATTTTATGAAATTTTAGACACAATCCCCGAAATTACAGACAAAGAAAATGCTGAGGTTTTGGGAAATATCAAGGGCGAAATTGAGTTTAAAAACGTTACCTTCCGATATTCAGAAGAAAACGAAGATGTGCTTCTAAATATGTCCTTTAAAATTAAAAGCGGCGAAAAGGTTGCTTTGGTCGGGCCCTCCGGCGGCGGCAAAACTACAATTTGCTCTCTTATTCCTCGGTTTTACGAAGTGGACGAAGGCGGAATTTACATTGACGGTAAAAGCATCAGGGACGTAACGGTTAAGAGCCTTAGGGATAAAATCGGTATTGTTCAGCAGGATGTTTACCTTTTCTCGGGCTCGGTTAAAAGCAATATTGCCTACGGCAAAATGAACGCCACCGATGATGAAATTATCGAAGCGGCAAAAATGGCAGGTGCTCACGATTTTATTATGAGCTTGCCTCAAGGCTACGATACTTATGTAGGCGAGCGTGGTGTCAAGCTTTCGGGCGGTCAGAAGCAGAGGATTTCTATAGCAAGGGTATTCCTTAAAAATCCCCCTGTGCTTCTTTTAGACGAGGCAACAAGTGCACTCGACAACGAGTCCGAGCTTGTAGTGCAGAAATCCTTGGAAAAGCTATCAAAGGGTAGAACTACAATTACAGTTGCCCACAGGCTTACAACTATTAAGAATGCTGACCGCATTTTTGTTATAAGTAAAAACGGCATTGCCGAAGAAGGCACCCACACAGAGCTTCTTGAGAAAAACGGCATATATAAGGAGCTTTACAGTGCCTACACTATGCTATAAAAAACGCAAGGATTTGGCTGAGCTTGTAAGCTTTGCTGAGTAAAGAGGTTAAGAATATGGATAGTTACAAAAACGAAGCAACAGAGCGTTTTGGGGGCACCGACGCCTACAAAGAATTTGAGAGTAAAACTGCAGGCTATACCGAGGCGGATTTTGCGGATTATACAGAAGGTTTAAACGCAGTTTTTGCAAAATTTGCTCGGTGCAAGTCTAAGGGTTACACACCAAAATCAGCAGAAGCTCAGACACTGGTAAAAGAACTGCAAAACTTCATTACCAAGAACTACTACACCTGTACCGATGAAATTCTCAAAGGCTTAGGAGCAATGTACTCCGCCGACCGTAGATTTAAAGAATACCTCGACAAGAACGGCGAAGGCACAGCCGAGTTTGTATCTGATGCCATAAAGATTTTCACAAAGGACTGACAAAAATGACACCGTCAATTCTGATAACAGGTGCCTACGGAGGTATGGGCAAGGCTACGGCAAAGATGCTGAGAGATAGCGGTTTTCGGGTTTTCGCCCTCGATAAAACCGTAGGTGAAGCCGAGGAAAATATCGTTCCCATTTATGTGGACATCACCGACGAGCAAAGTGTAATCAACGCATTTGAGCAAATCCAAAAAGAGACCGACGAGCTTTTTGCAATTATCCATTTTGCAGGAATTTATATGCTTGACTCTTTGGTAGAGATGGAAAGCTATGATTTTGAACGAATTTTCAAAATCAATGTGCAGGGTGCTTTTCTTGTGAATAAAACGTTTCTTCCTCTTCTTAGAAACGGCTCCCGCATAGTTATCACTACGAGCGAGCTTGCACCTCTTGACCCGCTACCCTTTACAGGAATTTATGCTGTAACTAAATCTGCCCTTGACAAGTACGCATACTCTCTTAGAATGGAGCTGCAACTGAAAGGTGTTAGAGTAAGCGTTTTGCGTGCAGGTGCTGTAACGACAAATATGCTTGGAGCATCCACTGATGCACTTGATAAATTCTGCGAAAAAACAAAGCTTTACAAATGCAATGCCGACAGGTTCAAGCAGATAGTGGATAGCGTTGAGGCAAGAAGTATAGCACCTGAGAAGATTGCTGAAAAGACAATCAGGATACTTAGAAAAAGGTCTCCGAAATTCGCATACAAAATTAACCGAAACCCAATGCTGCTTATGCTGAATATCCTCCCTAAAGGCTTGCAGTTGTGGGTCATAAAACGGGTGCTGAAAAGCAGAATATGATAGATGAACGAGTAATTATTTAGTAGCATTAAAGATAAGACTTTGGCTAAATGCAAAAATTAAATAGTCAAAGAAAAAACACTGAGGCGTGTGATGAAGTGAAAGCTTCAGTGCTTTTTGGTGGGAACAACAGGACTCGAACCTTCGGCATCTTGCTCCCAAATAGCCCCAGACATACAATATCTGGTAGTTTTTGCTCCTTTTAGTGCACTCTGCTACAAAATATAGACCCCAACATGTGGTCTTTGACCACATAAAATCCATTGTCTACATACACTCCAAACCCCACTGTGGAATACATGTGGTCGCAAAAACTCCCTGAGGATTTGAGCATTTTTACATGCTCACCCTCAGGGAGTTGTTTTTCGCTTGTATGTTAGCTTAGATTTTGAAACTAGTCAAGTTAAGATTTGAACTGCTGTAAACAAAGATAAACTAGAGCAACATAGTCATATACAAAGGGAGATATACAATGCCGTCTTCTTCCTTTAAATCTTTCGTATGAAGTACATAGGGAATATTCATTTGCTCTCTATACTTTTTCATAAATTTTCTTATGGAAGATAAAGTGTATCTTTCACCTGATTTTACCTCAATGGGAGAGATGTTGTGCTTGTTGGTGATTTTACTTTTTGCAATGAGAAAGTCAATTTCCATTCTATCCTCGGCATTATCTCTGGAAGATTTTGAGAAAAAGTACAGTTTATGACCTGCGGAAACCAACATCTGTGCAACAATGTTTTCCATGAGCATACCGCTGTTTACCGATAACTTATCAAACAGAAGCTTTTTGTATATTTCTTCGCTTACAATTCCGTTTTCATCAAAAGCATGGCTAAGAAGCAAACCTGTATCAGCCATATAGCATTTCAGTGTTTTGCGTTCCATATTAAGTTTTAAACCTATATTTGGTTCAGTAGAATTATAGCAGGTGTTTACAATCATTGCATCATCAAGCCAATAGAAAGGTTGCTTGTAGTTACGCATTCTTGCACCTGTTTTAATATCGCTCAAACGGAATTTTTTTTCGTGCTTTGAAAGCTGAGCAGGAATCTCGTCAAAAATTGCTTCAATTTCAAGTTCGTTGCCTTCAGAATGTTTCATTATATCCTCGCGATAAAGAGTAAGAATATCGCGTTTTACTCTGTCAACCGCTTCGAAATCA
>JAFUPE010000063.1 GCA_017481395.1 Ruminococcus sp.
CAACCGCACATATAACACCGACTATAACAGCATCCATAAGCTTGTCGGTATCAAGCCCGAAGTAAGGTGCACGCTTCATTGCATAAAACACAGCCAAAAGTAAGCCCAAAGCAATTATTATACCGTACCATTTAACCTCAAAGCTGCCTATTGAAAAAGCTGTGGAGTTAACAAAAAACTCTAAGCCCAGTTTAGGAAAAGTAACCTGCATATTATTCCCCCTTTACAACCGACAAGGAGGAATTTGCGGTGTCGATTTCATTTAAAACATTCATTGTTTTTTCTAAAGTTGCATTTGTAATTGCATCATAATAATCAAAGACTTTCCTCTTTGAGAAATAGAAGTCCTCAAGCATATTGGCAATAGTTTCAACCGAATTAAGTGAGCCTAATGCGTCGCCGTAGGTAGCTTTCTTTGCATCCGCAAAGTCTTTTTCGTCAAGGCCTTCGGCTTTTACTTTATCAAAATACTCACGGATAATCTCTGCAACCTTTTCAGGGTCTCGGCTCTCGCCTGAGAAAAGAATTGCTGAATAACCGCTGCCCTCAAACATTTCGTAAGAGAAGGTGGAATTTATAAGACCTTTGTCCATAAGCTCGCGGTACATTGGGCTTGTGGAAGATGCAAGCATAAAGAGAAGTATATCAAGGTTAGCAAGTTCATCTTCGGTATGGAGTCGGTCTGCTTTAAGCTTGAATCCTAAATTAAAAATAGGCACAGCTACAGGGAAAATCTGCTCTGTATAAGCTTCTTTTATCTCGTAAGGTTCTGTGGGAAACAAACTCTGAACCTCTGCCTTTTTCTGTTCTTTAAGGTATTTATCGCAGATTTTAAGAACGTCCTCAACTTTAACATTACCCACAACGGAAAGAGCCATATTGTGGAGGTTATAATAGGTATTGTAGCAGGTGTAAAGGCTTTCGGGAGTAATCTCGGCAATAGACTCTATACTGCCTGCAATGTCAACTTTAACAGGATGATTGTGATACATTGCACCCAAAAGGTTAAAGAGCACACGCCACTCGGGAGAATCCTCATACATTTTAATTTCCTGGCCGATAATGCCCTGCTCCTTGGCCACTGTCTCTTCTGTAAAATAAGGATTTGTTACAAGTTCTAAAAGGATTGAAAGGCTTTTTTCAAACTGCTCTGTGCAGTTAAAAAGGTAACAGGTTTTGTCAAAGCTGGTGTAGGCGTTGGCATTTGCACCTGTTTCGGCATATTTCGCAAAAGCATCGCCGTCTTCGCTTTCAAAAAGCTTGTGTTCAAGATAATGAGCAATGCCGTCGGGCACTCGAACAACGCCGTCTTTCAGTTCAAACTCTGTATTGATACTGCCGAAATGAGTACCGATGATTGCGTAAGTTGAACGGTAACCCTCTTTGGGAAGAACAAAAATTCTTAAACCCGAACTATGCTCTATCTCAAAATATTTTTCATTAAGCTTTTCGCTTTTGAATTCTTTAATCTGCATCGAACTCCTCCTTTCCTGTTAAAATGTAAACTGTATCAAGAGTAAGCTTATTGGCTGCCTCCATAATGTCTTCTTTTGTAACTGCATTAAGCTTTGCTGTGGTTTCTTCTAAGCTCAAAAACTCAGGGTCGGTAAGCTGAGAAACGTACCATTCCTCGTTGCCTGTTACTGTGTCGGTAATGCTTACAAAGTCGCTTGCAACCGAAAGTTTGGCAAGACGCACATCTTCCTCTGTGAAGTTGCCTTTTTTAACATCCTCAAGTTCGTGTAAAACCGCATCAACAGTTCGCTGAGCGTTACTGTTTTCTACTCCGCTTTCAACGGTTAAAATACCCTTGAAGCGATTATATCGGCTGAAACAATAGTAGCAGAGGCTCTGCTTTTCGCGGATATTGAGGAAGAACTTTGAGCGTGTGCCTGAGCCTAAAATAACATTCATAAGCCTCATTGCAAAAACGCCTTCGTCGTCTTTACAGCAATTTGTTCTGAAGCCCATAAGAACCTTTGCCTGAGCAATATCCATGGTCTCCTCTACCCTTTTAACCTCTGAGGCTTCGCGGATAATTTCGGTATGAAGCTTTTCGGGAGTTCTTTCAATCCCTGCAAACTTTTCTTTAAAAATCTCCTTGGCACTGTCTGCAGATGCACCGCCTACAAAGAAAACTTCAAAGCTTGCATTTTTAAGCATTCTTTCCCAGGCTTTCTTTAAGCTTTCGGGAGTGGATTTAAGGATATTTTCGCGGCTTCCGTAACGCTTAATGCCGAAAGCCTCATTCTCACACATAATACCGATAAGGCGGGAATTTGCATAAACACGTTTATCGTTAAATTCTGAATCAGCAAGGTCAATAAGCTGACGTCTCTCCTGCTCAACCTCATCAGAGTCAAAAACGCCCTCAATAAACTTAGGCTCGAAAATAACCTTTAAAAGAAGCTGTGAAAGCTCTTTGGAAACTACGTCTCCGTCAAAGGCGTAGCGGTCGTCGATGCCTGCTATTGAGAAGGTAAGGGCTAAGGTTTCGCCTGCCTTGCGAACACCTGCCGAAAGAGACGCACCGTAAAGAGAACTTAACTTCTTAGAAAGTGCAGTGAAGTCGGGATACTCATTACAAGAACGTGTAAGCACCTGAGTAAGCAGAGCAAAGTCAGAGGCTGTGTCCTTTTCCAAAGGAAGCATTGCAATAGCAGTCAGACGCATTGTTTTGAATCTGTCTACGTGAATCTCGTTAAAATATACGTTATCCGCAAGTTTTGTGCGAATACTAGTACTCATAAAAATCATCTCCGTATATGGAAATAGCAAACATAATTTGCCTATTTTATTATTGTATCATAAACTTTTTATTTATAAAAGCTTTTTTGAAAATTAAATGTTAATTTATAAAAAAACACGGCACAGCTTTTAAACTGTGCCGTAGCCTTATAGATTTATTCAGATTTCAATATTCCGTTTTTAAATACGCAGAAGCGACCCTGTAAAACATTTAACGTCTTCTGTTTTTATAATAAGAAACCATACTTATTACAAAAATAAGCACAACCAA